>DASUQG010000273.1:0-7850 GCA_036280695.1 Thermoleophilaceae bacterium | reverse complement strand
GAGCGCGGACGCCGGGAAGTCGACGATCGCGAAGCTGTTCTGCGGGAACTTCCCGGCCACCGTGGCGGTCGCCTCGCCCATGAGGAAGCCGACCGAGATGCTCAGGTCGAACTGCTGCGTGGCGAGCGTCGTCAGGTTCGGGACGTAATCGCCGTTCGACTTTGAGAGCAGCACGCGCCCCTCGACCCCGAGGTCGCCCTCCGCGTCCTCGAGGCCCTTGTTCGCGAGGAAGTTGAACGAGCGGTCGTTGAGCCCGCCGATGTCCGTGACCACGCCGGCCTTGATGGACTTGGCCTCCTCCTGCGCGGCGCCGTCACCACCGCCGTCATCGTCGTCGTCGCCGCAGGCGGCGATGCCGAGTGCGAGCGCAGCTATGAGCGCTAGTAGGAAGAAGCGGAAGGACTTAGGCACGGTTGGGTCTCCTCGTTGGGTCAGGGAGCGGGAGACCCTACAACTTTTCGGTTAAGCGCTGTTTGAGCGCTTCTTCGCAGAACGCGGCCTCGATTGCCGTGCGCGTGATGCCTCGCAGCGCCTCGTCGTCGAAGCCGAAGTGGTCGCGGCAGACGGCGTACTCGGCCCCGATCGACGCGCCGAAGTAGGGCGGATCGTCGGATCCGAGCGTCACGCGCACGCCGGCCTCCATCAGGCGCGGAAGCGGGTGCTCCTCGTAGGTGGGATAGATGCCGAGCACCACGTTGCTGGTGGGGCAGACCTCGAGCACGGTCCCGCGCTCTGCCAGTTCCTCCACGAGCGCGGGGTCCTCGATCGAGCGCACGCCGTGGCCGATGCGGCTCACCGGCAGCTCGAGGCCCTCGCGCACGCTCTCCGGGCCGGCCCACTCGCCGGCGTGGACGCTGCATCCGATACCGGCCTCCGCCGCGGTCTCGAACGCCTCGGCGTAGGCCGCGGGCGGGTAGTTCTCCTCGTCGCCGGCCATCGAGAAGCCGACCACGTAGGCGTGCGGGCGCTCTGCCGCGTAGCGCGCCACCCTGAGCGCGGGGTCCACGCCGAAGTTGCGGACGCACGAGATCAGGATGCGGGCCTCGATGCCGCTGCCCGCGCGGGCGTCGTCGATCCCGCGCGCGATCCCGTCGAGGTGCTCCTCGTCGCTGAGGCCCACGAGCCTGGCGTGGTCCGGTGAGGCGGTCAGCTCGACGTAGATCGCGCCCTCCGCCGCGCAGCTCGCGAGGTACTCGTAGGTGATGTCCCGGTAGTCGTCGCCGGTGCGGATCACGCTCGCGGCCTTGTCGTAGGTCTCGAGGAAGTCGAGGAAGTCGGTGTAGGCGAAGCGGTCCGGGGTGGCGAACACACCGTCCGGCACGGGCAGGCTGTTGCGCTCCGCGAGGCGGCGGATCAGGTCCGGCGGCGCGGTGCCCTCGAGGTGCACGTGGAGCTCTGCCTTGGGGACTCCCGTCAACGCAGTACCTCGAGCACGGCGGGCGCGGTCTCGGGCGGGGAGTCGCCGAGCGTGTAGGCCGCACGCAGCGCATCGGCGGCTCGGCGGGCGGCGTCCTCGTCCTGTGCGTGCACGACGGCGAGCGGGCGCCCGCCCGCGGCCACCTCCTCGCCCGGCGCGGCCACATCGGTCAGGCCAACGGCGTGGTCGACCGGATCGTCCTCGCGCGTGCGGCCGCCACCGAGCGCCACGACCGCGAGGCCCACGGCGCGAACGTCAACTGCGGTGACCGTGCCCGCCTCGTTGGGCTCCGCCTCGAGCGTGACCGGCGCTGCGGGGAGATGACGCTCCGGCGCCTCGAGGAGCTCGGCGGGGCCCCCGAGCTCGCGCACCATCGCGCCGAAGCGCTCGGCCGCCGCGCCGCCGTCGAGCGCGTGCTCGGCGGTGCCGCGGGCGGCCGCCCCGTCCGGCTCGACGCCACCCAGCACGAGCAGCTCGGCGCTGAGCGCGAGCGTGACCTCGCGCAGGCGCTCGTCGCTCGCCGCCCCGGTCAGGTGGTCGATCGACTCGCGCACCTCCACCGCGTTGCCGGCGCTGCGGCCGAGCACTCGGTCCATGTCCGTGAGCAGCGCCGACGTCCGCAGGCCGTTGCCGTTCGCCACCTCCACAATCGCGCGCGCGAGCTCCTCGGCCTGCGCGCGGTCCGGCAGGAAGGCGCCGGAGCCGACCTTCACGTCCATCACGAGCGCGCCGAGGCCCGCGGCGAGTTTCTTCGAGAGGATCGACGCCACGATCAGCGGGATCGACTCGACCGTCCCGGTGGCGTCGCGGATCGCGTACAGCCTGCGGTCGGCTGGCGCTAGCCGGGCCGTCTGCCCGACGATGGCCGCCCCTGCTTCGGCCACCGCGCGCCGGAAGTCGTCGGGATCGGGCGCGGTGTCGTAGCCCGGAATCGCCTCGAGCTTGTCGAGCGTGCCGCCGGTGTGGCCGAGGCCGCGCCCGGAGATCATCGGCACCGCGCCGCCGCACGCCGCCACGATCGGCGCCAGCAGCAGGCTCACCTTGTCGCCCACCCCGCCGGTCGAATGCTTGTCGAGCGCGGGGCCGGGCAGGCCGGCGTCGGACCAGTCGAGCACGTCGCCCGAGTCGCGCATCGCACCCGTGAGCGCGATGCGCTCGGCCGGCGTCATCCCGCGCAGCACGATCGCCATCGCGAGCGCCCCCACCTGGGCGTCGCTCACCGTCCCGTCGGCGATGCCCTTCACGAGGTAGTCGAGCTGGTCCTCATCCAGCTCGCCGCCGTCGCGCTTGATGCGGATCAGGTCCGGCACGTACATCAGTCGTCGAGTCTCTCCACGAAGCGCACCAGCAGCGGCGCGAGGTCGTCGCCGGCGCGCTGGGCGTCGCGCAGCGTCTGCTCGTGGCTGAGCTGCGTGTCGCTCATCCCCTCGGCGAGGTTGCTGATCGCCGAGATGGCCGCCACGCGCAGGCCGCAGTGGCGCGCGACCGCGGTCTCGTGGACCGTGGACATGCCGACGGCGCTGGCGCCGAGCGTCGCGAACGCGCGGATCTCGGCGGGCGTCTCGAAGGTCGGCCCCGACACCGCGAGGTAGACGCCCTCGGCGAGCGGCGTGCCGAGCTCGTCGGCCGCGGCCCGGAGCTGCGCACGCAGCTCGGGGTCGTAGGCGTCGCGCATACTCGGGAAGCGAGGGCCGATCTCGTCGTCGTTCGGCCCGGCCAGCACGTTCACGCCGCTCAGGTTGATGTGGTCCGAGATCAGCATCAGCTGCCCCGGGCCCACCTCCGGCCGGAGGGATCCGGCCGCGTTCGTGAGCACCAGGATCTCCGCGCCGGCGGCCCGCAGCGCGCGGACCGGCGTGCGGATGCGGTCGAGATCGCCGCCCTCGTACACGTGCGCGCGACCCTGGAGCACAGCCACCGGCACGTCGCCGAGGTGGCCGAGCACGGCCCTGCCGCCGTGGCCGGCGACGGTCGGTTGCGGGAACCCGGGCAGCTCCTCGTACTCGATTGTGGTCGGGCTTGCCACCGCGTCCGCCACGGCCCCGAGTCCGGAGCCGAGCACAACACCAACGCGCGGCCGCAACCCCGATCGTTCGTTGATGACAGCAGCGGCCGCTGCCGCCGTCATTCGAGCTCGAACGCGAGCGGCAGGAGCTCGCCGATCGTCGTCGTCTCGCGCGGCCCGCCGGGGCGTCCGAGGTGAACGGGGGTGTCCCCGGCCGCGAACTCGGCGAGCCGCTGGCGACAGCCCCCGCACGGCGGGCAGATGTCCATTCGCTCGGCCGTCACGGCGACCTCGACTATCTCCGTGTGCCCGGCCGCGATCAGCGCCCCGATCGCTGACGTCTCCGCGCACTGGCCCTCGGGATAGCTGGCGTTCTCGACGTTTGCCCCGACGTGGATGCTCCCATCGGAAGCCCGAAGGGCGGCGCCGACGGGGAACTTCGAATAGGGCACGTGGGCCCTGCTCATGACGGCGTTGGCGGCACGCATCAGGTCGTCGGGCCCGGACGGCGTCGCCTTCGGCTCGTCCGGCGCCGCCCCCGGCTGGTCCGGCGCGCCGAGTACCAGGTCCGAGTAGCTCGTCGCGACCAGGTTCTCGTCCTCGATGCCCAGCTCCTCGCGGAGGCGTTCCACCTTCTCGCGCTCAGCGCTCAGGTCCGAGCCCTCCTCCGCCTCCGCCTCGAGCTCCAGGAAGCTGCCCAGCCCCTCGACCTCGTCGAGGTGGATCCGCACTTCGTCCCAGAGCAGCAGCCGTCGCCGCTTCGTAACTGTCCCGAGCGTTCCGTATGCGGCATCGAGCGCCTCGAGTAACGGTGCGGCGTCTGCGACGGGCACGCGCCTGTAGGTGCTGGTTCGCGGATCGGTGGAGTCGGCGCGCGAATACTCGATCAGCTCGTCCCAGAGCGGGGTGCCGCCGGTCTCCTGCTCGCGCAGCTTGAGCCGCCCGCGCGCAGCCAGGAAGTAGGTGTCGCGCTGCGCGATCTCGCCCCTGTCATCGGCGCCCAGCGCGAGCGCGCGCTCCAGCGTACGCGCGGGGTCCGGGTCGCGCGCCTTCAGCTCTACGTTGCGCATGGAAGCATCCAAGGGCGTCGCGAGGTTATCGTCGCGTCCATGTCGGAGCGTCTGACCGTCGTCGATCACCCCGTTCTCGCCGACCGGCTGGCGGTGATGCGCGACCGCAGAACCGGCCACGGCGAGTTCCGCCAGGCCCTCTTCGAGGCCTCGGCGATCCTGGCCGTCGAGGCCGCTCGCGACCTCCCGGTGAGCGCCGTCGAGCTCGAGACCCCGCTTGAGCCGACCACCGGCAGCCGCCTCCCCAAGGAGATAACGATCGTGCCGGTACTGCGCGCCGGGCTGGGGATGGTCGACGGCTTCCTGCGACTGCTGCCCGGCGCCCGCGTCGGCCACGTGGGCGTGTACCGGGACGAGGAGGAGCACCGCCCGGTGGACTACTACGAGCGCCTGCCGCCCGGCCTGGCCGACGCCCACGTGTTCGTGGTCGACCCGATGCTCGCAACCGGCGGTAGCGCCGTGCACGCCCTCGACAAGCTGAAGGCCGCCGGCGCCCAGAAGCTGGCGCTCGTGTGCCTGGTGGTCGCCCCCGAGGGCGTCGAAGCGGTCGAGAAGGCCCACCCCGACGTCCAGATCTGGGCCGCGGCCGTGGACCGCGAGCTCGACGAGAACGCATACATCCGCCCCGGCCTGGGCGACGCCGGCGACCGCGTCTTCGGCACCGAGTAGCGCGCGGCGGGGGCGGCTAGGTGCCTGGCGCCACCGAGCGCGCGCTCAGCCCGATGGCGCCCGCAGTGCCCTCCGCCGCCGCGAAGCGCTCGTCCACCGCCACGCCCGCCACCCACACGATCTCGCCGTCCGCCTCGAAGACCGGCAACGTGCGGCGCAGCGCGCGCGGGACCTTCCGGTCCGTGAACAGGTCCTGAAGCGACTTCGACCCGCCCAGGCCGGCCGGGCGCATGCGGTCGCCCTCGCGCCAGGCGCGCACGGTGAGCTCCGCGCCGAGCTCCCGAACGGTCACGTCGCCCGGAGCGCCGAGGCGCGCCTCGACCTCCCAGTCGCCGAAGCGCGCGCGGCCCGGGACCGATAGCGGCACCGGTTCCGGCGCGGCCGCCTCGCCCGCGCGCGTGAAACGCAGCGTCCCGTACTCGACCACCGCCCGCAGGCCGCCGCCGAGGTCGAGCGCCTTCGTCCCACGCTCGCCGAGCGCGAGGATCTCGTCGGCCTCGCGACGCGAGAGCGGCCGCGGCTCGGGCGAGGCCGGGCCGCCCGCCGCTCCGGCGGCGCGCTCGGCCAGCGCGCGCAGCACGAGCCGGCGCACGGCCGGCGGGTGCTCGAGCAGGGCGGCGAGCGACACAGCGGGTCCGCCGCCCAGCTCATCCACCGCTTCACCCACCACGGCATCGAGCACGTCCGCCTCGTCTCGCAGCTGTCTCGCCGTCTCCGAGATCGTCCGCTCGGCCGCCGGCGAGAGCTCGCGGAGCGCGTCGATCACGTCGTGACGCACGCGCGCGCGCGCGAAGCGGCGGTCGGCGTTCGACGGGTCCTCTCGCCAGTCGAGGCCGCGGGCGCGCAGGTAATCACGCACCTCCTCGCGGGTCACCTCGAGCAACGGGCGCACGAGCCGCCCGCGGCGCGGCGCCATGCCGTGCAGCGCGCGCGAGCCCGGCGAGACGGCGAGGCGATACAGAACCGTCTCGGCCTGGTCCGAGGCCGTGTGGGCAGCCGCGTAGTCCCCGGCCGCCGCGCTCTCCGCCAGGGCGTAGCGCGCCTCGCGAGCGCGCTCCTGGAGGTTGCCCTCGCCGCCGAGCTGTACGCGCTCGACACTGAGCGGCACGCCGAGCTGCTCACAGAGCCGCAGCACGAGCTCCTCGTCGAGCGAGGCGTCGTCGCGCAGGCCATGGTTCACATGCAGCGCCGAGACCTCGGCGCCGAGGCGCACCGCGATGTCGAGCAGGGCCACGGAATCCCCGCCGCCCGACACCATCACGAGCAGCGGCTCGCCCGCGCGCACCAGCCCGCTCTCGCGCGCCGCCTCGAGCGGCAGCTCGCTCATTCCTCGCGCGGGATCGCGCGGCAGAGCTGGCGCGGCTCGGCGAACCCCTTCAGCTTCACCTGCCCGATCTCGTCGAAGCTGAGGTGCGGGGAGTCCCGTACCGCGTCGACCACCGCGTCGGTGACCAGCACCTCCCCGCCGCGGGCGCGAGCGACCACGCGCGAGGTGAGGTTCACGTCGCGGCCGAAGTAGTCGCCGTCGCGGTAGAGCGTGGTGCCCCAGTGGATCCCGATCCGCGGCTCCGGCCGCTCCTCGAACAGGCTCACGAACCCGACCGCCCAGTCCACCAGCGCCCGGATGTCCTGCCCGACGACCATCACGGCGTCGCCGATCGTCTTCACCACGCGGGCGTCGTCGGGAAGCGTGTTGGTGACCCCCTCCACAAAGCGCTCCACCGACGACAGCGCCTCCTCCTCCCCCTCCTCCTCGGTGAAGCGCGTGTAGCCGGTGAGGTCGGCGAACGCGATCGCCACGCGCACGCGCCCGAGATCCACATCCTCGTCCTCGAGCTCGCTCTCCATGTGGCCCACCACGTCCTGCTCCACGAAGTGCTGAAGGAAGCGCTCGTGGACGTAGTCCATCGTCGGCGAGGCGAACGGGAGCAGGTCGCGCGCCAGGTCCTCCATCTCCTCGGCCATCTGCAGGCCGGGCACGCCCTCGCGGATCAGGGGCTCGTGGACGTACAGGTGGAAGAGCCTCACCTCCGCCTCGGCGATCTGCGCGAGCGCGTGGCCATAGACGCGGCAGAGCTGGAGGAAGGCCACGAGCGGGAAGCCTGAGTCCAGCACGGCGGCGACGTAGTGGAGCGCCTGGACGTCCTCCTCGCTGAGCTGGTCGATCCCGCTGGTGGGGAGCCCGAGGCTGGTCCAGAAGCGTTCGATCAGCGCGGGCTCGAGACCCGTGAGCTCGGCCGCCTCCTTCAGCGAGTGCGCCTGCTTGTCCCTGTCGAACAGCTCCTCGATGTATCCGTACGCGAGCCGGCCCTCCTCGCCGGCCTTCTTGATCTGCTCGAGCTTGTGCCCACGCTCGCGCAGCCGCGCCACGATGCGGGCGTGGGCCACGGCGGCGGTGGTCCACTCGCCCGTCCCATCCACCTCAGGGATCACGCCCTCGCGCGCCCAGCGGCGCAGGGTCCCGGGCGACACGCCCACGCGTTCGGCGGCTTCCTTGAGTGAGAGGCTCTCGGCCACGGCCATGATTGTGCCGAGCGCTAGAGAGCAACGGCGGAGTGGAAGGGTTCACTCCGCCGCTGCGTGCGGGGCACGGCCCGCGTCGTAGGCCGGTGACGGCAAACCGCCACCCGGTCTCTACATAACTCCCGGCAGTCTTGCGCGCGCCGGGCCCTGAGTCAAATTAGACTGC
>DASUQG010000272.1:0-2975 GCA_036280695.1 Thermoleophilaceae bacterium | reverse complement strand
AGCGCCTCCAGGTCGATCTCCTCGCCGCCCTCGAAGCGCTCCTCGCGCAGCCCCTGCTCGATCGCCTCGCGCTCCACCGCCCGGAAGAAGAAGCGGTCGAAGAGCACGTCGAGCACGTGCCTGTCCTCCTGCGACTTGGCGAGCGTGGTGGCCAGCGCTTCGCGGAAGTCCTCGAGCGAGGTCCAGCTCACCGCGTCGAGAGCGTTGAAGGCGTCGAGCAGCTCGGACGTGCCCACGGCCACGCCCTCGGTGCGCAGCTCGTCGGCGAACTCGAGCAGCCGCGGCGCCATCCCGGCCGGGCCGCGCGCCGGCGGCATGCCGCCGTAGAGAGCCGGGTTAGCCCGCTTGCCGGGTTCCGAAGAGGCCATCGCCCAGCTTCACGCCCACGCGCTCCGCCACCAGGTCGAGGTCGGTGCGGTGCTTCACGATGATCGACATCGTCTTCTCGAGCACGGCCTGGTCCACGTCCTCGGCGCCCAGCAGGAGCAGTGCGCGTGCCCAGTCGATCGACTCGGCGATCGAGGGCGGCTTCTTGAGATCGAGCGAGCGCACCATGTGGATCACCTCCACCAGCTTGCGCGCGATGCGCTCGTCGAGCTCGGGCGCGTGCAGGTGCACGATCTCGAGCTCGCGCTCCACGTCGGGGTAGTCGAGCCAGAGGTAGAGGCAGCGCCGCTTGAGCGCCTCGGTCAGCTCGCGGGAGTTGTTAGAGGTGAGCAGGACGAGCGGGTGCGTGCTCGCCTGGACCACGCCCAGCTCCGGGATCGAGATCTGGAAGTCGGACAGCACCTCCAGGAGCATCGCCTCGAACTCCTGGTCGGTCTTGTCGATCTCGTCGATCAGGAGCACCACGGGCTCCTGCGCGGTGATCGCATTCAGCAGCGGGCGGGCGAGCAGGAACTCCTCGCCGAAGATGTCGTCCTTGACCTCCTTCCAGCCGGTGTCGGCGGCCTCGGTCTGGATGCGCAGCAGCTGCTTGCGGTAATTCCACTCGTAGAGCGCCTTGGCCTCGTCGAGCCCCTCGTAGCACTGGAGCCTGATCAGGTTGCGCCCGGTGGCGCGCGACACCGCCTTCGCGAGCTCGGTCTTGCCCACTCCGGCCGGGCCCTCCACGAGCACGGGCTTGCCGAGCCGCCCGGCCAGGAACGACACCAGCGAGGCGGGCTCGTCCGCCAGGTAGCCGACCTGCCCGAGCCGCTCGCGCGCGTCCTCGATGCTCGTGAACTCGTCGCTCATCCGGCTCGAAGGATACTTTCGCCCCTGTGCTCGCCGCCCTCGTCCCTCTGATGGCGCAATTTCTCAGCCCGGACGACGGCCCGGGCCAGTCGGGCGACTTCCAGGTCTCGCCGCGCTTCTTCCTCGTGCTGCTCGGCCTCGGCTTCCTGATCGGGACCGTGGGCCACATCGTCAAGTCGCGCACGCTGGTGGCGGCCGGCATCCTGCTGATCTTCGCGGCGACGATCTTCCTGCCGATCGCCTACACGGTTTCGCGCTAGGCGCGAAGCGATTCCGCGAAGCCGCTGCGCCAGCTCGGGTGCGCGGGCTCCCAGCCGAGCTCGCGCTTGGCCTTCTCGTTCGAGGCCCCGCGCAGCGCGACCGCGAAGTTGGACACATCCTTGCCGGCGACGAACCTCGAGAGCCACACCGGCACCCGCCACGGTGGCTTCGCGCCGGCGGCCTCCGCAAACACGGGCACCCACTCATTCATCGGCGCCGGCTCGTCGTCGGTGACGTTGTAGATGCCCGGCGCGCCGCGCTCCACGGCCGACACCGTGGCGTGGGCGGCGTCGTCCACGTGGACGAACGAGAACACGCCGCTGCCCTTGCCCACGATCGGCAGGCGCCGCCGCCGGACGTCCTTGGTCGAGCTGCCGTCGTCGGCGTAGTAGGTGCCCGGGCCGTAGAAGAAGCCGTAGCGGAGCACGAGCCCGTCGAGCCCGTCGGTGCCGAGCACCATCTCCTCCATCTCGCGGAGCGCGCTGACACCGCTCCCGAATGCACCGGGGGCCTCCGTGAGGAGCGGGTCGTCCTCGGTCTTGAGGCCATGTCCGTCCATGCGATAGGCGAACGCGATGCTCTGGCATACGAAGCGGCGGGCGCCGGCGGCCCGAGCCGCGGCGATCAGGTTGCGCGTGCCCTCGGTTCGGACGCGGTTGGTTGCAGCGTAGGTGTCCTCCTTGCGGTAGTCGATCCGGTCCGGCAGCGCCGTGAGCTCGTGCACGATCACGTCGGGGCGCGCCTCCTCGACGGCGCCCCGAAGGGCGTCGGCGTCGAACACGTCCACGACGGCCGCCCTCGCCCCGGCCCGGCGGATGGCCTCGGCCTTCGAGTCGGAGCGGGTCATGCCGGTGACCTCGTGCCCGGCGGCCACCAGCTTCGGCACCAGCGGGCGGCCCAGCGCGCCGCTGGCGCCTGCCACGAACACCCTCATCGCGCGACCTCGCTCTCTCGGCGCAGCATCCAGCCGAGCAGGAGCGCCGTTAGCACCAGCGAGACGAAGTTCGCGGGGCCGAGCCAGGACGGGTCGGACTCCCCGATGTCGATCAGGTGGTTCAGCGAATGCAGTGCGTACTGGATCAGCGCGAAGGCGAGCACCGGCACGCGCCAGCTCGCGCGCCGCACCGCCACCAGCGCCACGGCGCCCAGCGCGAGGTAGAACGTGGCCAGATCCGCCATGTAGTGGTCGTTTCGCGCGCCGTAGGGCCCGATCTCGTCGTAGAAGAAGCCCGGCGCCAGCCACAGGGCGAGGCCGAGCGCCAGCTGGCCGATTGCGAAGGCGATCAGGAGGATCCGCATGAACCGGATCATTGCGCGCCCGACGCGGGTATAGCCGTTGGATGGCGCAAAACGGGACGCTTGACAAGCTGCTGAGCGCGGGAGCGGGCTGGGCGCGCATGAACGCAGCGGTCGTAAGCGACCTGGCGGGAACGCTCAATCCGCTGGGCGGCAACGGGCAAGGGCCCGACGACTGGCTC
>DASUQG010000271.1:0-12987 GCA_036280695.1 Thermoleophilaceae bacterium | reverse complement strand
CACGAACCCCTTCAAGCGGGACGACGGGCCGGACCTGATCCGCGGCACGCTCGACTCGGCCGGTATCGACGGGCTGATCGCGATCGGCGGGGAGGACACGCTGGGCGCGGCGGCGCGGCTGCACGGCGAGCACGCTCTGCCGGTGATCGGCGTGCCGAAGACGATCGACAACGACCTCGCCGGCACCGACATGACGTTCGGGTTCGACACCGCGGTTCAGATCGCCACCGACGCGATCGACCGGCTGCACACCACCGCCGAGTCGCACAACCGGGTGATGATCGTCGAGGTGATGGGCCGCCACGCGGGCTGGATCGCCCTCCACTCGGGGCTGGCCGGCGGCGCGGACGTGATCCTCATCCCCGAGCGGCCGTTCGACATCGACGAGGTCTGCCGCCTGATCCAGCGCCGCCACTCGCGCGGGCGCTACTTCTCGATCGTGGTGGTGGCCGAGGGGGCGGTGCCGCGCGAAGGCACGATGGAGACGATGAGCGCGCCGGAGGACGAGTTCGGCCACGCGCGGCTGGGCGGGATCGGCCAGCGGCTCGAGCGCGAGATCGAGGAGCGCACGGGCTACGAGTCGCGCGCCACCGTGCTCGGCCACATCCAGCGCGGCGGCACCCCGACCGCCTTCGACCGCGTGCTCGCCACGCGTCTCGGCCTGGCGGCAATGGACGCCGCACACGAGGGGCGCTGGGGCGTGATGCCGGCGCTGCGGGGCACGCGCATCGAGCTCGTGCCGCTGTCGCAGGCGGTGGCTGACCTGCGAACCGTGCCGGTGGAGGACTACGAGGCCGCGGAGACGTTCTTCGGCTAGAAGCCCGCGCCCTGCTCTTCAGGCTCGGCGACCTGCCGGCCGAGCAACTGATCGAGGAAGGGCTTGACCATCTGGAACGCGGCCGCGCCCACGACGAGCGCGGCTGTGAGCAGGAAGGCGTCGAAGGCCTTGATCCCGAACGCCCAGGCCGTGATCCACCAGACCAGGCCGATGGTGAGGGCCACGAGGACCGCCATCAGGCGCCCCGCCGCTCTGCGACCGCGCGGCGCACCTTCGTGACCGCGTTGAACGCGCTCTTCATCGCGCGGTCGGCACCGGAGCCGTCCGCGGGCAGCATGCCGATCTGCCGGGCGAACGACGCGCCGTCGTAGTAGGCGGTGTTGCTCACGATCTGGCCGTCCTCGAGCTCGAACAGGTCGAATCCGCGGACCTCCACGTGGCTGCCCGTGGGCTCGATGTCCATGAACGGTGCGCCGTCGAAGGTGCCCACCAGCCGCCACTCAACAGCGCAGCTGGTCTCGCCGGCGACGATCCGGCCGACCGACGTCCGAGCGTCTGGAATCGCCCTGAAGGTGGCGTCGAGGAACGCGCGCAGCTCCTCCTTGCCGCGCAGGACACCGACGGGCAGGATGTCCTCCACCCCGTCGTCGCGCCAGTGCTCCGCCATGGCCCCGACATCGCGCCGGTCCATGGCTTCGAAGTAGTCGCGCATGCGCTGCTCGACGGCCTTTCGGCGCGTGATCCGCTTGCGCTGGGGCTTCGCGTCCGGCTTGGCGGGCGCCTCCTGCGCGGCCTCCGAGGCGCCGCGCTCGGCTGTCTTGGACTCGGCCATATTGCGGGTCACCCTAACGCCTCGGCGGGCCTGGCGCGAACCGATTCAGGGGGGCTCGTGCGCAGCGCGAGCAGCGCGAGACCGGCCAGCACGAGCGCCGCGCCGGCGAGCGCGGCGGCCCCCGGGCGCTCGCCGAGGACCGCAAAGCCGAGCGCCGCTGCGGTCACCGGCTCGGCGAGGGTCAGCGTGGCGGTCTCGCCGGCTCCGATGCGCTCGAGGCCGCGCGCGAAGAGGATGTATGCGGCGGCCGTGGGGAGGGCACCGAGGTACAGGGCGAGGGCCAGCCCTCCGCCGCTCCATAGTTTTTCCGCCGGCACCAGCGCGAGCAGCGGGATGAGAAAGGCAGCACCGATGGTGAACACCGATGCCATCAGGGCTTCCGGTGTCGCGCCCTGGTCCATGAGCTGCTTGCCGGCCACCGCGTAGCCGCCGTACCCCGCGCCCGCGAGGAGGGCCAGGCCGACGCCGGGCAGCGAGACCTCCCCGCCGGACCCGCCGCCGAGCACGAGCGTGCAGACGCCGGCGCAGCCGAGCGCTGTGGCCGCTGCCCAGCGTCCGGTGAGCCGCTCCCCGGCGAAGGTGCGCGCCAGCAGCCCGGTGAAGACGGGTGCCGAGCCGATCGCCACGACCGTGCCGACCGCCACCCCGGTGTCGTCCACGGCCGCGAAGAAGGTGGCCTGGTACGCGGCGACGCAGGCACCCGAGAACAGGATCAACCGGCGGTCGGCGCCGCCGAGCCGAAAGCGCCCGCTCGCGAGCGCCACGAGCACGAGCAGCGCCGCGCCGATCGCTATCCGCGCGGTCCCCACCGCCAGCGGTTCGATCTCGGGGCCGAGCGCCTGAGCGGTGCCGGTGGTGCCGAAGAGAACGGCAGCGATGAGGACATGAACACGAGCCACGGCGGCATGATTGTTCCACAATCTGGCGAGTCTCAACCCCGCTGGCCGGCCTGGAGACCATGCCTGGCCGGCGGCCAGGGGCCGGCCGGCCAGGGCCAGGCCGGCCGGGTTCTCGCGCGGGTGGCAGAAAAACGTCGCGGAAAACGCAACGATTTTCTGCCACCCGGCGGGGCGGGCTCTTTCCGTGCGGTGGCGCGCTCTTTCGGTGCGGGGCGGGCTCTTTCGGTGCGGCCGTTCGGGGCGGCTAACCCCGCAATGCCGCCGCGAGCTCGCCCACCAGCTGCCCGACCGCGGGGGCTCCGCCCTCGCCGGCCGCTCGCACCACGCGGCTGCCGACGATCACCCCGTCGGCGATCTCTGCGACCGCGCGTGCGTGGTCCGGGGTCGAGATGCCGAACCCGACCGCGACCGGCACGTCCGTGGCCGTGCGCACGCGTGCGACCGTGTCGGCCAGCCCGGGCGGCAGCTCCGTGCGCTCGCCGGTGGTCCCTGTGAGCGACACGGTGTAGACGAAGCCGCGCGCGTCGGCTCCGATCTCGGCGATCCGCTCGGGGGTGGTGGTGGGCGCCACGAGCGGCACCAACGCGAGGCCCTCGGCGTCACAGGCGGCGCGCAGCTCGTCCGCCTCGTCGTGGGGAAGGTCGGGGACGATCAGGCCCGAGGCCCCGGCCGCGGCTGCCCGAAGCGCGAACGCAGCCGCGCCCGCAGTCAGGACGATGTTCGCGTACACCATCAGAACCACCGGCACCCTCACCGCAAGCCGTTCGCAAACGCCAAGCACGCCATGCGGGGTGGCGCCGGCCGCCAGGGCCTCCGTGCCAGCCGCGTGGATTACCGGCCCGTCCGCGAGTGGATCCGAGAACGGGATGCCGAGCTCGACTAGGTCTGCGCCCGCATCGGCCGCTGCGAGGCCGGCGGAGAGGGAGTCGGCGAGGGTGGGGTAACCCCCCATCAGATACGGCATGAGAGCGGCGCGCTTGCCGTGCGCGGAGAACGCCGCGGCGATGGCGGGGGCCGCGATGCTCATCCCAGCGCGAGGACCTCGGCGAGATCCTTGTCGCCGCGGCCGGAGAGCGTGATCAGGCTGAGGCCGGGCGACGGATTCGCCAGGACCCACGCGACCGCATGCGAGGACTCGAGTGCGGGCAGGATGCCCTCGAGCTCCGCCACGCGGTGGAAGGCATCCAGCGCGGCGCCGTCCTCGATCGCCTCGTAGCGCGCACGCCCCGAGTCCCTCAGCCACGCGTGCTCAGGGCCCACGCCCGGGTAGTCGAGGCCCGCCGAGATCGAGTGCGCCTCGAGGATCTGGCCCTCCTCGTCCTGGATCACTCCCGTGAGCGCACCGTGCAGCACGCCGCGCGCGCCCGTCGTGAGCGGCGCTGAGTGGCGCTGGGTGCGGAGTCCCTCCCCGGCCGCCTCCACGCCGATCAGCTCCACAGCCTCGTCGTCCACGAACGGGACGAACGTGCCGATCGCGTTCGAGCCGCCGCCCACGCAAGCCACCACCCGGTCCGGCAGCCGGCCAGCCTGATCGAGCAGCTGGGCGCGGGCCTCGTCGCCGATGCGGCGCTGGAGGTCCCGCACCAGCGCCGGGTAGGGCGCGGGCCCGACGCACGAGCCGATCACGTAGTGCGTCGACTCGACGTTCGCGACCCAGTCGCGGATCGCGGCGGACACGGCCTCCTTGAGGGTGCGGGCCCCCGCGTCGACGCCCCGGACCTCCGCGCCGAGCAGGCGCATGCGCTGTACGTTCGGCTCCTGGCGCCGCATGTCCTCGGTGCCCATGTAGACCACGCACTCCAGCCCGAGCAGCGCGCACGCCGTGGCGGCCGCCACGCCGTGCTGCCCGGCGCCGGTCTCGGCGATCACGCGCGGCTTGCCCATGCGCTGCGCGAGCAGTGCCTGCCCCAGCGCGTTGTTGATCTTGTGCGAGCCGGTGTGAGTCAGGTCCTCGCGCTTCAGCCACACGTCGCCTCCCACCACCTCGGACAGCCGGCGCGCCAGGTAGAGCGGCGTCGGGCGGCCGACGTAGTCGCGCAGCAGCGCGTCGAGCTGCGCCACGAAGTCCGGGTCGGCGCGGGCGGCGGACCACGCAGCTTCGAGCTCGTCCAGCGCCGGTATCAGCGTCTCGGGCACGTAGCGGCCGCCGTAGGGGCCGAAGCGCCGCTCGAGCGGCGGGGCGCTCATGCGGTCACGTGGTCGGCGGCCTCGACCGCGCGGAAGAAGGCGGTCAGCTTGGCTGGGTCCTTGCGGCCCGGTTCGGCCTCCGTGCCGCTCGCGCTGTCGACGCCGAACGGGCTCACGGCAGCGATCGCCTCGCCCACGTTGTCCGGCGTCAGTCCCCCCGACAGGATCAGCGGCGGCTTGCCGGGGTGAAGGCGGGCGAGCTCCCAGTCGAAGCTCTCCCCCGTGCCGCCGGGCGCGCGCTCGGAGTGCGTGTCGAGCATGTGCAGGTCGGTCCGGTAGGCCCTGAGCGCCTGCACGTGCGCCGCGTCTCGCACCCGAGCGGCCTTGATCACGCGGCAGCCGGTGCGACGCGCGGCCTCCTGGCAGTACGCGGGGCCCTCGTCCCCGTGGAGCTGGAGCAGCGTGAAGCGGCACACGTCCGCCGTCTCGGCCACGTGGTCGAGCGTCGCGTTCACGAACACACCCGTGAGCTCGACGCGTCGGTGCAGCCGGGCGCCGATCACCTCGGCCTGCTCGAGCGGGCACGCCCGCGGGCTATCGGGCCAGAAGATCATCCCGAGCGCCCAGGCGCCGAGGTCCGCCGCCATCTGGGCGTCGTCGAGCGCCGTGATGCCGCAGATCTTCACGCGCGTCATAGCCCGCCTATGGTCGCAGGCGCGCGCCCGCAGGGGGAGTGGGACGCGCGCCTGCCGCGGCTAGGGGATCAGCCCGCCGCCGCCCTCGTCCGCCGACGGCTGGTCGGCGGAGTTCGGGCGCTTCGCCAGCTCCACGCTCACGGTCTTCTTCGAGTCGCCGCGGTAGTAGGTGATCTCGGCGGTCTCCCCGGGCCGCTTGCGTGCGATCGCGCTCGCCACTTCGTTCGAGTCGCTCACCACCTCGCCGTCCACCGCGACGATCAGGTCGCCTCCGGCGGGGACGCCCTGAGCCGTCTCGGTGCGTCCTCCGCGCAGTCCAGCCTTGTCCGCCGGGCTGTCCTTGGTCACCTCGACGACGAGCGCGCCCGTATCGGACGCCAGGTTGAGGTCCTCGGCGAGCTGCTTGCTCACGTCCTGCATCTGCACGCCGAGGTAGGCGCGCTCGATGGTCTCGCCGGCCTTCAGGTCCGGCAGCAGGTCCTTGGCCGTGTTGACCGGCACGGCGAACCCGATGCCCACCGAGCCCTGGCCGCCGCCGGTGGCGATCTGTGAGTTGATGCCGATCACGCGGCCGTTCGCGTCGAGCAGCGGCCCACCGGAGTTACCCGGGTTGATCGACGCGTCCGTCTGGATCACGTCGGGGATCGTGAAGCCGTTGGGGGCCTGGATCTCGCGCTGAAGCCCGGAGACGATTCCCGTCGTGACCGTGCGGCTGTAGCCGAACGGGTTGCCGATCGCGATCACCGAGTCGCCCACCTCGAGCTTCGAGGAGTCGCCCAGCGGGAGCGGCGTGAGCTCGTCGACGTCCGAGGGGTCGATCTTCAGCACGGCGATGTCCGTGGACGTGTCCACGCCCTTCACCTCCGCGTCGACGAACTCCCCGTTCTCGTCGAAGCGCACCTGCACGCTGTCCGCGCCCTCGACCACATGGGCGTTGGTCACGATCGTGCCGTCCGTGTCGACCACGAAGCCGGAGCCCGTTGCGGTTCCCTGCTGCGGCAGGCCGAACGGCGAGCCGCTGTCGCTGGTCACGCCCCGGGACTGGATGAAGACCACCCCGCGCCCCTCCTGCTTGTAGATCTCGCGGACGCTGCGGCCCGCCGACCCGGTGGACGCGGCCGTGGGCTGCGTCGTCTGCGACTCGCGCACCACGGTCGTCGTGTCACCAGTGTCGATCACGTCGGTTGCGATCAGAACCGCGCCAATGACCAGCACGATCAGGCCGCCGAGGACGCCTGCGAGGAGGTTGGTGAGCGGGCTTCTGGTGGTCATGCCGGAAGGTTTACTGCGCCGACCTTACGGTTCGATAAATCTGCGCCGGACCGCTCAGGGGCGCGGTGCGCCCGGCGGGAACGCGATCAGCCCGCGCAGCCGGTCCACGACGCTTCCCCGCGTGAGCTCCCTGCGGACCACCCGGCGCTCGCCCAGGCCGGGCGCGTCCGGGGCGCGCGGGTCGTAGCGGTTGGCGCGCAGCGCCTCCGCATAGGCCTCCGACGCGGGGCCTGCGAAGCGACCAAGCCGCAGCTCGAGGCCCAGCAGCGTGGTCGACGGGGGCAGATCCCAGCCGAGCCGCAGCAGCCCGCGGCGGAGCTCGGAGAGCTGCACCTCGGCGAGCTCGTCCGGACGCAGCCCGCGCACACGGCGGACCCGGCTGCCGAGCAGGAGCGCTCCGCCCGCGAGCGGCGCAATCACCAGCAGCAGGAGCACGGGCACGAGCCAGCCGTTCCCGCCGTCCGACCCAAGCCCCGCTCCGAGGTCCGTCCCGCGTTCGGAGGCGGCCACGCCCTGCCGCGTCTGCCGGACCTCGCCGGCGTCGGCGGCCGCCGCACTCGTGGCGAGAGCGCTCGACTGCGACTGTGCGGGCGAGCGAGCCGGCGTCGGGTCGAACGGCACCCAGCCGATGCCCTGGAACCAGACCTCCACCCAGGAGTGCGCGTCGAGGTCGCGCACGCGGTACTCCTTGGTGTCCTTGTTGTACGAGCCCGGCGAGAAGCCCGCGGCCACGCGCGCCGGTATCCCCGCCATGCGGAGCATCAGCGCCATGGCGCCGGAGAACTGCTGGCAGTAGCCACGGCGCTCCTGGTAGAGGAAGCCCATCAACGGGATCGGCCGGGTGGGCACCCGCTCCGCGTATGTGTAGTTGCTCTGGAGGTACTGCTCGACGTTCTTGACCGCCGCGTAGGCGTTCGGCTGGTCGGCGGTCAGACGCTGCGCCAGGTCGTACATGCGCGCATATGGCGAGCGCCGGAGTGCGCGATCGGCAAGCAGAGCCTCGTTCTCGCGGTCCGGGTTACCGCGCAGAGGCACGAACAGTGTCTCCCGATTTGCGGCCGCGTCCTCGCGCGCGGCATCACCCTGGAAGGGCACGCCCTCGGTGGCGCTCTCTCCGGGCCTCGGGAGCTGGATCGCGGTGTATTGGATCTGGCTGCTCCCGTAACCCACGGGGACCCGCTCCATCTGGCCCCTGGTCGGGTTGGGCTCGTAGCTGCGAACGAAGTACGTGTCCCCCTTCTCGAGCTTGCCGCGGCGCAAGACCGTCGTGCCGTCCGAGCTCGGCCGGGCGCCGGGGACGCCGTCCACACGGAGCGTGATGCCGGCCCCCACCACCATGTTGCTGGACAGCGAGCGGACCGTGAAGCGAATGCGCTCGTCCCAGGCCGGGTTGTACTCGTTGTAGCCCCAGCGGCCATCGGGATTCGACTCCCCGTACACGACCTCGGGCCCGTACTGGTTGTCGTCGGCGCTCGCGGAGCGAACCCAGCGCAAGCCGTCGAAGGAGTCGAGCACCTCGGCCTTCCAGTAGTGCGGCCGGGTCGACTTCACGTTGAGAACAGTCGCGCCCGCCCGCGACCAGTCGAGCGGCCCGTACTCGTGCGTCCAGTCGAACGTGATCACCTCGCCCTTGCCGAACCAGTTCCAGGCGTGGTAGTTCCACCACGGGCGCTCGGCGTCGAGAGCGGCCGCCACCGGCAGCGAGATCACACCCACGCCCACGACCACCGCGGCCCCGATGCCGGCCTCGAGGCGC
This sequence comes from Thermoleophilaceae bacterium, assembly GCA_036280695.1. Taxonomy (GTDB): domain Bacteria; phylum Actinomycetota; class Thermoleophilia; order Solirubrobacterales; family Thermoleophilaceae; genus JACVRW01. The sequence continues at coordinate 4,628 of DASUQG010000271.1, read as the reverse complement.
GGCATTCTCGGTAGCCACAGCCAGGCGCCGATCAGCAGCAGGAGCACAAGCCCGCGCAGTGCCGGCGCGCCCGGATCCTGCTCGGCCACCGCTGTGCCGTAGAGCAGCAGCAGGGCCGCGAGACCGGCGATCCGCAGGGCGCCCACGCCGCGGCGAGCGGGCCAGAAGGCCAGCGCGGCCGCGATCGCCAGCAGCGCCGGGGCGCCCAGCAGCACCGTTCTGCGAATCCAGGCGTCAGGGCCGTCGTAGGGCCAGTCGACGCCCTGCACCCCCGCGAGCCCGCGGTCGAGGCCGTCGGTGAACTCGCTCCAGTGCTCGGGCAGCAGCAGCCGGCCTGGCAGCCCCGCAGCCATCAGGCCGAGGGCGAGGGTCCCGAGGGCCACGATGGCCGCGAGCACGTGCAGTGCCGGCCGCGGAAGCGGGACGCGCGGGAGCAGGCCGAGGATCGTGGCGCCCCCGGTCGCGACGATCACCACCACGAGCATCCGCCCGCCCGGGGCGTTCTCCACGAGCTTGGCCCAGTGGGCGGTGGCGTAGGCGGCGAGCGCCGCGAAGGCGGCGAGCCGCAGGGCGAGCGAGTCGCGCGTGACGGCCGCGGCGGAGCGCGCCGTACCGCTGCCCGCGGGCGGCGCGCCTCCCGGCCCCGCCGCAGCGCCCGCCGCGGCCGGCCTGGGGCTGAGCGGGCCGTGCCAGCCGCGGCTCCTCGGCTCCGACGCGACGCTCACGCCGCCGCTCCCGCGCCGCGGAAGCTGCCCGCTCGGCGCGCCCGCTCGACCAGGCAGCCGGTGCACCCGGCCACCTCGAACGACGGCCGCACGCCGGGCAGGGCGCCCGGCGCGACCACGTAGCGCGACCCGGCCGGCAGCCGCTCGAGGGCGCGCGGCGTCGCGCGCAGGTCCGCGCCCGTGACCCAGATCACGGCGCCACCGCGAGGACCGAGCACGCCCCCGGCGGGAGCGGCGCCCTCGTCCACGAGCGCGAGGCGCGCGTGCACCGCGGGCCACGCACCCAGGTCGTGTCCGATGTCGATCGGCCGCCGGTCGCCGGGCAGCAGCACGGCGCAGCCGTCGGCTCGGGCGAGCCACACGCACAGGGACGCCGCCGCCCGGACGGCCTTGTCGAGCGCCTCCTCGCTGGCCGGATTCGACGGGTCCATCACGATCAGCGGGGCGGAGTCGAGCTCGGCGACGAGCCGGCGCTCCAGCATCTCGCCGTGGCGCGCGACCGACGGCCAGTGGATGCGCGAGGCAGGGGCGCCCTCGCGATACGCGCGCAGGCCGTCGATCTCGAGTTCGGCGGCGGAGGCGTCCAGGCGCCGTCCGGAGAGGCTGGGCTGCGCGCCGAGGCCGGCCTGGGCACCCGCGCCCGCGCCGCCGCTGCCCGGCGCCGTGACGTGCTCCACGCGCGGGAGCACGAGCACCTCCTCACCGCCTCTCCCCGGGATCTCTCGCGAGTACAGCCGCAGCGGGTCGCGGATCACGAGCAGCTCCGCCTCGAGCACGCGCCGCCCCCGCCGGGAGAAGCGCACGTTGATCCGCAGCCGCCGCGACCAGCGCCCGGCCACCGGCACGGGCCAGCCGAGCAGGGGCTCCAGCAGCTCGCCGCCGGGCGGGGGCAGCAGGCCGCTCTTCACCTCAACCCGCAGCGGATAGGGCTCGTCCTCGACCACCGTGTGCGGGCCGGGCACACGCTCGACGGTCGCGCCGCGGGCCGCCAACAGCACCCACACCGTCGCGCCGACGGCCAGCACGATCAGCCCCACGCCCGGCACGTACAGCGACGCCGTGTCGAAGGTGCCCCCGGCCAGGCACAGCGCCACCCCGAGCAGCGCCGTGAAGAGGGGGCGAAGCATCAGCCCGTCAGAGCGCCGGAACCCGTTCCAACGCGTCGCGGACGACCACGTCACGCTCGTCGGCGCCGGTGCCCGGGGCGAGCAGCAGGCGGTGCGTCAGCACGGCGCCGGCCAGCTTCTGCACGTCGTCCGGCAGCGCGTGGTCGCGCCCGTCCAGCGCGGCGTAGGCCTTCGCGGCGCGGAACAGCATCAGGCCTGCGCGCGGGCTCGCGCCGATCTCCACGCGTGGGTCGGCGCGCGTGGCGTCAGAGATCGCGACGACGTAGCGGCGCAGCGCCTCGCTGCCGTGCACGGCCCCGGCCGCGGCCTGGGCGGCGAGGATCCCGGCAACGTCGGCCACCGGCTCGAGGTCGAGCACGCGGTCGCTCTCGGCGTGGTCCATCAGCATCTGGCTCTCCTGCGCCGCGGTCGGATAACCCAGCGACACGCGCACCATGAAGCGGTCGAGCTGCGCCTCCGGCAGCGGGTAGGTGCCCTCGTACTCCACGGGGTTCTGCGTCGCGACGACGATGAACGGCCGCGCCAGCTCGTGGGTGTGCCTGTCCACTGTCACGTGGCCCTCCTGCATGCACTCGAGCAGGCCGGACTGTGTCTTCGGCGAGGCGCGGTTCACCTCATCCACCAGCACGACGTTCGCGAACACCGGACCGGGCCGGAACTCGAAGCGGTTCTCGCGCTGGTCATAGACGTTCGTGCCGACCACGTCGGCCGGCAGAAGGTCCGCGGTGCACTGGATGCGGGCGTACTCGGCCTCGATCGAACGGGCGAGCGCGCGGGCCAGGGCGGTCTTGCCCACGCCCGGGTAGTCCTCGATCAGGACGTGGCCCTCGGCGAACAGCGCCACCAGAACGTCGCGGATCACGGCCTCCGGAGCCTTGACCGCGCGAGCGATGTTGTCGCGGAGGCGCGCGCCGAGCTCTGCTACCGCGGGGGGATCGAGCTCAGGGACGGTCGACATGCACCACCATGGTAGGGGTACGCCTAACCCGGGCCGATGGGTTCCGCGCCAGTATCGGGCGAATAGGTCAGCTCGCGTGCCGCGATCTCGGGATCGGGCGCGCGCATGAGGGCCTCTCCGACCAGCACGGCGTCCACGCCCACCTGCTCGAGCTCCTCGATCTGCTCGCGATGGTGGATGCCGGACTCGGACACCACGACCTTGCCGGTGGGCACGTCGGCGAGCAGGTCGAAGGTGCGCTGGATGTCGACGCTGAAGTCCTCGAGGTTGCGGTTGTTGATCCCGATCACGTCGAAGTCGAGCTCGAGCGCCCGCTCGAGCTCCTCGTCGTCGTGGATCTCCACGAGAGCGTCGAGGTCCAGCTCGCGGGCCTGTACGTAGAGCGAGTCGAGCTGCGAGTCGTCGAGCGACCCCACCACCAGCAGCACGGCGTCCGCCCCGGCGAGCTTGGCCTCGTAGAGCTGGTACGGGTCGATCGTGAAGTCCTTGCGGAGGATCGGCAGCTCCGTGGCCGCGCGCGCCTCGCGCAGGTCGGCGAGCGAGCCGCCGAAGTGCGCCTCCTCGGTCAGGACTGAGACCGCGGCAGCGCCGCCGCGCTCGTACGCGCTCACGATGTCGGCGCAGCTGGCGCCCTCCCGGATCGCGCCCGCGGACGGCGAGCGGCGCTTGTGCTCGGCGATCAGCGAGGTCCCGGGGCGCGAGAGCGCCTCGGCGAACGGGCGCCCTTCACGGCCGGTCTCGACCTGGGCGGCGAGCTCCGACAGCGGGTGTTCGCGCTGGCGCCGCTTGAGGGCGTCGCGGGTCGAGTCGACGAGGTCGTCGAGGCGCGGGATCACGAGGCCGTGGCCTCCACCCAGCGCTCGAGCACTCCGGCCGCGGCGCCGTCGTCGATCGAGCGCTCCGCGGCTCGCACGCCGTCGGCGAGCGAGTCCGCCCGGCCGGCCACGTAGATCGCGGCGCCGGCGTTTAGGACGGCCAGCGCGCGCTCGGTGCCAGCCGTCCCGGACAGGACGTCGCGCAGCACCCGGGCGTTCTGCTCGGGCGTGCCGGCGCGCACCGCGCCGTCGGCCGAAAACTCGAGGTCGACCTGCTCGGGAGTCACGTCATAAGCCGTGAGACGGCCGTCTCTCAGCTCCACCACCCGGGTCGCCCCGGAGACCGAGAACTCGTCCAGGCCATCGGCGCTCGACACTACCAGGGCACGTTCCGCGCCAAGCTCTCCCAGCGCGGCGGCCAGGGTCTCCAGCTTCCCGGGATCGGACACGCCGATCACCTGCCGCCGGGCGCCTGCCGGGTTCGTGAGCGGCCCGAGGAAGTTGAAGATGGTCCGCACGGCCAGCTCCTTGCGCACCGGCACGATGTGCTTGAACGCCGGATGGTGGAGCGGCGCGAACATGAAGCCGAAGCCGATGCTCTCGATGCACTCGGCCACCGCGTCCGGGGCCACGTCGATCCGGCCCCCGAGCGCCTCGAGCACGTCGGCCGACCCGCACTGGCTCGTGGCAGAGCGATTTCCATGCTTTGCGACTCGACACCCAGCGCCCGCGGCGATGAAAGCGGCCGTCGTAGAGACATTGAAGGTGGGCCTGCCGCCACCGGTTCCTGCGGTGTCGACCAGATCATCACCTGCATCGACCTTTACCGCGCGCTCCCGCAGCACTGCGGCCAGCCCCGCGATCTCGCCCACTGTCTCACCCTTCGTGCGCAGGGCTATGAGAAATGCCGCAGCCTGGGCCTCCGACGCGTTTCCCTCGATGATCTCCGTGAGGACTCGGGAGGCATCGGAGGCCTCCAGATCCGCTCCATCAGAGAGGCGGT
>DASUQG010000270.1:0-12267 GCA_036280695.1 Thermoleophilaceae bacterium | reverse complement strand
GCGCGGAGCGGCCACGGCACTCGCTCTCGTGTGCGAAGCGATCCGGCGCGATCCCGCGGTGCGGCATCACGGCGCCGCCGTCGAGGCGCAGCTCGACCGCCTGCGGGCTGGTCTGGCCGACCTCGAGGCGGGCAGCGGGCTCGACCTGCTCGACCGCGTGCGCGCCTCGGATGGGCTGGCCTCGCGGATCGACCCGGACCTCCCGGTGATCGTGTTGACGGGCCGCACCGGGGAGGCCGACCGGGTGCGGAGCTTTGCGCGCGGCGCGGACGATCACGTCTGCAAGCCGTTTCTGTACGCCGAGCTGCTCGGGCGGATGCGGGCGGTGCTGCGGCGCGCGGAGGGGCGCCGCCGGCAGGGGCTTCTGCGCGTGGGGGAGCTGACCGTCGACCCGAGCACCCGCGCGGTGCGGCTTGCGGGCAAGAAGGTCGAGCTGGCCGCGAAGGAGTTCGCGCTGCTGCACGCGCTCGCCGAGGAGCCCACGCGCGTGTACGGGAAGCAGGAGCTGCTTCGGGACGTCTGGGGCTACCTGTCCATGGGCAACACGCGGACGCTCGATGCGCACGCGTGCCGGCTGCGCAAGAAGCTGCGCCCGTCGTCGCGACCGTGGGTGGTGAACGTGCGGGGCGTCGGCTACAAGCTGACGGAGGCGCTGTGAGCGAGCGGGAGGGCATTGCCCGCGCTGAACACGAGCTTCGGGGGGCGGCCACCGCGCTCGCCCTGGTATGCGAGGCACTCCGGCGCGATCCGGCTGCCCGCCATCACGGTTCCGCCATCGAAGCCCAGCTCGACCGCCTTCGGGCGGGCCTCGCCGCTCTCGAAGCCGCTCGGCGTGGGCAGCCGGCCCACGCCGAGCGCGAAGCGGTGGAGCTGTCGGCGCTCACCAGTGCGGCGGCGCGGCCGTGGGACGGCGCCCAGGTGGAATGGGAGGGCGGTCCGGTCACGGCGCACCTCGACCGCCGCCGGTTCGCCGAGGCGCTCGGGAACGTGTTGGCGAACGCTGCCGAGCACGGCTCCGGTCCGGTGCGGGTGCTCGGCCGCCGCCACGACGGCGGGGTGCGCGTGGAGGTGCGCAACCGTGGACGCGGCCTCGAGATCGCGAAGCGCGCGGCCGAGGAGCTCGGCGGGCGCCTGAGCTTCGAGATCGTCGGCGACAGCGCCGTCGCCACGCTCGACCTTCCAGCCGCGTGAAGGGCAGGCGCCGGCGGGGCCTGTTGCTGCTCTCGGTGGCGCTGGCGAGCGGCGGCCTCGCCGCCTCTCAGGTGCGCGAGCGCGAGCGCAACGTGGCCGCGCAGGTGGGCCCGGTTCTACCGGTTCTGGTGGCGGCGCGGGATCTCCCGGCGGACGCGCGGGTCTCGGCGCGATCGCTGGTGGTGAGGCGCGTGCCGGCGCGGTTCGTGCCGCCGGACGCGCTTGGTTCGGCTGCGGGGGTTGTGGGCCTGCGGCCTTCTGCGCCGATTGCTGCCGGTGGGTACGTGACCGCTGCGGTGTTCGAGGCGTCGGGCGACGATCATCGCGGGGGTGGAGCTGTGGGGCGGGGTGAGCGAGCCGTGACCGTGGAGGTGAGCGGGGCCGCGGGGCTCGCGGCGGGCGCGCGCGTGGACGTCCTCGTCTCGACCGAGTCGGGTGCTGGCGGCGGGCGGACGCTGATGGCGTTGGCGGGGGCCGAGCTGTTGCGGCTCGGGCCGAGCAGCGCGCCGCCGGACAGCACCGGCGAGCCCACCGCCCTCGCCACGCTGCGCGTGACCCTCCGCCAGGCCGTCTACCTCACCGCGGCCGACAACTTCGCCCGCGAGCTCCGCCTGCTGGCCCGCCCGCCGGGCGACCGCTCGGCCGCCGGCGCCGCGGTCCCCCAAGGACAGCTCTGAGGGTGGTCGCGCGGGAAGCTCAACACGTCGGCGACATATGTGGTCGCTTTCGTGTTGAGCTTCTCCGCTAGGGGCGCTCCAGGCGTTCGACCGTGCCGTCCGGGCGGCCCAGCAGGGCGAGGTCGGCCATGTCGAGGAAGAGGCCGTGGTCCACGACGCCCGGCACGCGCAGGAGCGCGTCCGCGAGGGCGGCGGGTTCGGTTTCGCTCGGGATGTGGGCGTCGAGGATGTAGTGGCCCTCGTCGGTCACGTAGGGCTGCGAGCCATCCTCGGTGCTTCGCAGCTCCGCGTCGGGAAGCAGATCACCCAGCCGCCGGCGCGTGTCGCGCCAGCCGAAGCGGACCACCTCCACGGGCAGCCGGAAGCGCTCGCCGAGGCGGTCGACCTTCTTCGCCACCTCGGCCACCACCACGAAGCGGCGAGCGGCCGAGATCACGATCTTTTCGCGAAGCAGCGCGCCGCCGCCGCCCTTGATCAGTCCGATCGAGCCGTCGACCTCGTCGGCGCCGTCCAACGCCAGATCGAGCTCGAAGCTGCCATCGAGCTCAAACACCTCGATGCCCGCCGTGAGTGCCCGCTCGCGGGTGAGCTCCGAGGCCACCACCGCGCTCGTGCCCCGCGGGAGCCGCGCGAGCGTGGCCCAGACCGCCCGGCCGGAGCCGAGCCCGATGGTCATGCCCGGGTCCACAAGCTCGGCAGCCGCGGCAGCGGCGGCGTTGCGCGCCTCGTCGCTCACGGGCGCCAGCTTTGCAGCCGTGGCGGCGGTGTGCCGTACCTGCTTACCGTCCCTATACTTGCTTACCATGAGTAAGCCAACTGAGACGATGCTGCTGGTCCCGGTCGACGATTCGGTCGTCTTCCCGACCATGACGGTCACCCTGGCGATCGACGTCGGCGACGAGGAGCGAGTTGTGCTCGTGCCCCGCAAGGGCGACGAGTTCGCGTCCGTTGGGACGGTGGCTGCGGTTGCCGATCGCGTGCGCCTGCCCGGTGGCGGCCTTGCCGTGGCCCTCGAGGGCCAGCACCGCGGTCGCATCGGCGCTGCTCAGACCGGCGCCGACGGCCGCCTGCGCGTGGAGGTGGAGGCCCACCCGGACGACGTTCCGGTCGATGGCCGCACCCGCGAGCTCGAGCGCGAGTATCGCGCGGTCGTCGAGGAGATCCTCGAGCTGCGCGGGGACGACGGCCGGATCGCGGCCTTTGTCCGCTCGATCACCGACCCCGGCGCGCTGGCGGACACCGCCGGCTACTCGCCGGACCTGAACTACGAGCAGCACGTGGAGCTGCTCGAGCTGCTCGACGTGACGGAGCGCCTTGCGCGCGCGCTCGAGCTGCAGCGTCAGCGGCTCACGGAGCTGGAGGTGCGTACGCGCATTCGCGACGACGTGCGCTCCGGCGCCGAGAAGCAGCAGCGGGAGTACTTCCTGCGCAAGCAGATGGAGTCGATCCGCAAGGAGCTCGGCGACGACGACGGTTCGATCGTCGACGAGTACCGCACGAAGATCGAGGATGCCGGGATGCCGGAGGCCGTGCACGAGCAGGCCGAGCGCGAGCTCGACCGCTTCGAGCGCATGGGCGAGCAGTCGGGCGAGAGCTCGATGATCCGCTCGTACCTCGACTGGCTTATCGCCGTGCCGTGGTCCAAGCGCTCGAACGAGCGCCTCGACCCCGGGCACGCGCGTGAGGTCCTGGACGCCGACCATGCGGGTCTCGAGGATGTGAAGGACCGCATCGTCGAGTACATCGCCGTGCGCAAGCTGCGCAAGGAGCGGGGCATCGCAGAGGACAAGAAGAGCGGCGCCATCCTGACGTTGATCGGACCGCCCGGCACGGGCAAGACCTCCATCGGGGAGTCGATCGCCCGCGCCACCGGACGCGAGTTCGTGCGCATGTCGCTCGGCGGCGTGCGGGACGAGGCGGAGATCCGCGGTCACCGGCACACCTACATCGGCGCCCTGCCGGGACGGCTGGTCCGGGCCCTGCGCGACGCCGGGACGATGAACCCCGTGATCATGCTCGACGAGGTCGACAAGGTCGGCGCCGACTGGCGCGGCGACCCCAGCGCGGCCTTGCTCGAGGTGCTCGACCCGGCTCAGAACCACGCGTTCCGCGACCACTACCTCGACGTGGAGCTCGACCTCTCCGAGGTCGTGTTCATCGCCACGGCCAACATGGCCGAGACGATCCCCGCGCCGCTGCTCGACCGCATGGAGGTCGTGCGCTTCGATGGGTACACGACGGACGAGAAGGTCGCGATCGCGAAGGGCTACCTGTGGCCGCGCCAGCGCGACCGCAACGGCCTGCGCGAGGACGAGGTCGCCGTGAGCGACGACGTGCTGCGCTCGATCGTGACCGAGTACACCCGCGAGGCGGGCGTGCGAAACCTCGAGCGTGAGCTCGGAACGCTGCTCCGCAAGACCGCAACCGGCATCGCTTCCGGGAAGGTCGAGGCCCCGGTCCAGATCGGGGAGGAGGAGCTGCGGGACGCCCTCGGGCGCCAGCGCTTCTTCCAGGAGTCGGCCGAGCGCACGGCGATCCCCGGCGTGGCCACGGGCCTGTCCGTGACCGGTGCCGGCGGCGACGTGCTGTTCATCGAGGCCACCTCGATGAAGGGCAAGGACGGCCTCGTGCTCACCGGACAGCTCGGCGACGTGATGAAGGAGTCGGCGCGGATCGCGCTCTCCTACGTGCGCGGACACGCCGAGGCGCTCGAGGTCGACGAGGACGCCTTCGACGGCCGGGAGTTCCACCTCCACGTCCCCGCGGGCGCGATCCCGAAGGACGGGCCGAGTGCCGGCATCACGATGACGACCGCGCTGGCGTCGCTGCTGAGCGGCCGGCCGGTGAAGCACACGGTGGGCATGACCGGTGAGGTCACGCTTCAGGGTCGGGTGCTGCCGATCGGCGGGCTCAAGCAGAAGGTGCTGGCCGCGCACGCGGCGGGGCTCACGGACGTGATCCTGCCCGAGCGCAACCGCGCCGACCTCGACGACGTGCCGGAGGAGGTCCGCAACGCGATGACCTTCCACCCGGTGATGTCGATCGGCGAGGTGCTGGACCTGGCGCTGGAGCCGGCGCAGACGCCGGCTCTGGCCTAGGCCGAGCGGCGGCGGGCCGTGAGACTCAGGACAGAAGCAGAACCAGGACCACGATAAAGACGAGCAGCGCGATGACCGCGGCGACCCGTGGCGCCCACGCCTCGAGGGCGGAGCGTGGCCTCCGATCCGGCTCGAGCGCGGCGGGCGCGGGCCGCGTGGGGCCGGGCCGCTCGCCGATCTGGATGGTGCGCCGCTCGGCCGGCATCGTCGGCGTGCCCGGGGCGGGAGCGGGGCCCGCGCTGGGTGCTGGGGCGGGATCGGGATCGGGCGCGGCCTCCGGTGCGGCGCGCGGCGTGGGCGCGGGCTCCGGCGCGAGGCTCGGCCTGCCCGCCTTCGCCGCGCGGGCGCGCGACATCCAAGCGTTCCGTTCCTGACGCGCGCGGTCGCGGGCCTCGGTCAGCGCGTCGCGCTCGGCCTCAGCCGCGCGCAGCTTCCTGAGCGCCTCGTCTCGCTCCGCACGCGCCGCCTCGGCTGCGGCGACCGCGTCGTCGCGGGCAACGGTGGCGGCCTCCCGCTCAGCGGTGGCGGCGTCGTGCTCCTTGCGCAGCCCCTCGACCTCTGCCGCGGCGGCCGTCTCCTTCTCAGTGACCTGCTCGCGCGCCCCCTCGCGCGCCTGCTCGAGGTCGGTCTCGAGCTCCTGGATTCTTGCGTGCGCGCCCCTCAGCCGCTCGCGAAGCTCCTTGCCGGACTCGGCGTGACCGGCGCGGGCCCGGTCGAGCTCCGCGCCCAGCCGCTCGACCTCCGCAAGCGCGGCGGAGAGCTCCCCCTCCAGCACCGCGGTGCGCGGGCGCCGGGCGGGTCGGCGCTCGGCCGCCGGGCCGGCGGCCTTGGCGGCGCCCTTCGCCACGGAGCCGCCCGGCGCCGGCAGCTGCACGGCGAGCTCCGGGCTCACGGTGAGCTCCGCCTCGTCGAGGCGCGCCGGGTCGCCCTTCCACGTGAAGGTGGCGATCCAGTCCTGGCCGTCCTCGGGCGCCCACGGCTTGTGCTCCAGGTCCGCCAGCATGCGGCGCCGCTCGCCGTCGACCTCGAAGTCGAGCGTGGGCCTGAGGAAGCGGTGCCCGCGCAGCCCGGACCAGCGGCCGACCAGCTCGAGCCGCTCCGGCGAGGTCCACTCGAAGCGCTCGACCTCGAAAGCCACCCCCGGTGCGACGGGGCTCGGCGTGGACGTGGGCTCGGTGGACATCGCCTTCAGTTGCTCCTCGTCAACCCGCCGTCCACCAGCAGCGCGACGCCGGTGATGTAGCCCGCCCGCTCGGAGCAGAGGAAGGCCGCGGCGGCGGCGATCTCCTCGGCCGTTCCGAGCCGGCCCGCGGGGATCTCGTCGCGCGCCACCCTCTCGGCCTCCTCGATCGAGCCGTGCAGGTGCTCGATCCGGGCCGTGGCGATGCGGCCGGGCAGGATCGTGTTGAAGGTGATGCCGTCGCCGGCCAGCTTGCGCGCGAGCGTTCTGAAGGCGCCGAGCAGGCCGGGCCGGTGGGAGTTGGAGAGCAGCAGCGTGGGTATCGGCTCTCGCGCCGCCGAGGACGAGATGCTCAGGATGCGGCCGAAGCCGCGCTCGCGCATCCCGGGCACCACGCGCTCGATCATCTCGATCGGGGCGACGACCAGCTCGCGGTGCGCCGCCTCCCACTGCTCGCGGGTGAACTCCAGCGGGTCGCCGCCCGCCGGGCCGCCGGTGTTGGTCACGAGGATGTCGATCGGCCCGAGGTCGGCCTCGACGCCCTCGAGCAGCTCCGGTGTCGCGTCGAGGTCGAGGGTGTCGTGCACGTAGGGCGTCGCGCCGATCTCGCCGGCGGCCGCGTCGATCTTCTCGCGCGTTCGGGAGCTCACCGCCACCCGGGCGCCTTCCTGGGCGAGCTCGCGCGCGATCCCGAAGCCGATGCCCTGCGAGGCGCCCGTGACGAGCGCGACCTTGCCTTCGAGGCCGAGGTCCATGACTCGCAGAGTATCCGCGTGCGGGTGTAGGGTCGCGCCGATGCCCGGCCTACGGCTCCTGCTGCGCATGGCGCCCTTCATCGTCGGCGCGATCGCCGCCGCGGTATGGCTTCAGCGCAGAACACCGCAGCGGGTCGCGCTCCCGGCCCCGCCCGCACCCCCGCAGCTGGAGCCGCGCTACGAGCCCGTCGACATCGTGACGGTCGTGGACGACCTGCTCGCCGCCGGGCGCTAGTACCCCATTCGGACACCTCACCGCAACCTCCCGGGCTCAGATGTGCTTGGATGTACGACTTCTGATTCGAACTGCCGAGTTCTCGCCGTCCCGACGGCGAGGAACGGGGGACCCAATTGCGGCCGTTGAGGCCGCTGGGGCGAATCGCGACAGCCGTGTCGCGTAGCGCCACTTTCCGGCGCGAGCCCGTCAGCTCACCCCGTAGGCACTGGAAAGGGGAAACGTCAGGTGGCAAGGATCTTCGACGCCGTGCGTGGCGCGCATCTCGCGGCCGTGCTCGTGCTGGTTGCAATGGTTATCGCAGCCGTGCCCGCGCTCGCGGACCCGGGCGCCACGGCCTCGGGCGGCGCCAGTGCCTCCAGCGAGGTCATCGTCAAGCGCGGCGACCGCGGCCCCGCGGTTAGGAGCATCCAGCAGAGGCTCCGCATCACGGCGGACGGCGTCTTCGGGCCGGTCACCGAGCGCGCCGTGAAGCGCTTCCAGAGCAGGCACAACCTGGTGCCGGACGGCATCGTCGGTCCCCTGACACGTTCCGCGCTCGGGCTCAGGCCGTTCAGCACCAGCTCGGTGCGGCGCACCAGCGTGCGCCTGCCGGCCATCCTGCGGCAGATCGCCGAGTGCGAGTCGGGCGGCAACCCGCGCGCCATCTCGCCGGGCGGCACGTACCGCGGCAAGTACCAGTTCAGCCGCGAGACCTGGCGCAACCTCGGTGGCACCGGCGACCCGGCGGCCGCGCCCGAGTGGCTCCAGGACCGGATGGCGCTGAAGCTGTACCGGCTGCGGGGCACCGCCCCCTGGCCGAGCTGCGCCTAGGCGCTGCGGGCGGTGGCGGCGGCCCGCCGCCGCTGGTTCCTGGTCAGCCCCAGCAGGGTCACGACGCACACGACGGCGAGCCCGGCGTAGGGAACCGCGTCGGCGGTGGCCTCGGCGATCGCGCCACCCGTGCCCGCTCCGACGATGTGTCCCACGGCCCAGGCGAGGTTCGAGAGCGAGAACGCGAGGGCTTGGTCCAGGCCGGCATCCTCGGCGGCGTCCGAGAGCATCGCCATCCCCGGAGCCCAGAAGACGGCGAGCGAGGCGATGGCGAGAACGACGAGCAGGCCGAGGAGCACGGCGTTTCCCGGCAATGGCAGCAACACCGCCATGACGGCCGCTCCGATCAGGCCGGCGCGGATCGGCGTCAGCCGTCCGGCGCGGTCAGACCAGCGCCCGGCAACCGGGCTGATGAGCGCCTCGACACCCGCCGAGACGAGGAACACGGCGCCGATGGCCACCCCGGCTGCGCCGAGGTCATCCATCCGAAGTGGGACGAGAACCTCGATCACGCCGGCGAACAGCGCCGGGATCGTGAACAGCCAGAAGCCGGCCAGCACCGCGGGGCGTCGAAGCGTGCGGAGCATCGCCCTGATGCCGGGACTCTCCTCCGGCTCGACGCCTGGCGTCGACCACGCCCAGGCTGCGAGCACCACGGCGAGGCCGGACACGGCGCTGAACACCGCCTCGGGGCTGAGCAGGGTCGCGGCTCCGCCGAGCACGGGACCGAGTAGGACGCCGACGATCGCGGCGCTGAGCGCCGCGCCGATGAGCTCGCCACGGCGCTCGACGGGCGCCGCCGAGACAAGCCACGCCATGCCTGCGGCCCACATGCAGGCGCCGCCGATCCCCTGGACGAAGCGCGCGCCGTCGAGCAGCACGATGTGGCCTGCGAACGCGAAGGCCAGGCTCGAGAGGCCGAGCATCGCGAGGCCCGCCATCAGCGTCGGCTTGACGCCCCAGCGGATCGCGAGCCATCCCGCCGGCAGCGCGCCGATGAAGGTCCCCGCCGGATAGGCGGCCGTCAGGACGCCCGCGCCGGTCTTCGAGAGGTCGAGCTCGTCGGAGTAATGCGGGAGCAGCGGTGCGACCGCGGCGAAGAACATCGTGTCCACGAGCACCACCGCGGCGACGAGCCAGAAGAGCCGGCGCATCCATACGATGCTACGTGAGTCGTGGCGCCGATCCGTGAAGAGCTCGAGCAGTGGTTGCGCATCCCTTCGGTTTCGACGGGCGGTGGCGACGCGGGCGCGCTGAACCGCGCCTGCGACTGGGTGCTGGAGCGGATCGAGGCGGCCGGAGGCCGCGCGGAGCGGGTCGTGCTGAACGGAAGCAACCCGATGGCGGTGGGCGAGCTGCGCGCCTCGCGGCCCGACGCGCCCACGGTGCTCTCCTACGGCCACTACGACGTCCAGGACCCGGGGCCGCTCGACGCCTGGGAGTCGCCTCCGTTCGAGCCCACCGAGCGCGGCGGCCGCCTCTACGCCCGCGGCGCCGCGGACGACAAGGGCAACTTCCTGCCGCTGCTGCACGTGGCCTGCGAGCTCGCGCGCGCCGGCGAGCTGCCCGTGAACGTTCGTCTGCTGGTGGAGGGGGAGGAGGAGATCGGCAGCGACTCCGTGCTCCGCTACCTCCGGGAGCAGCCCCCGGAGGTCGACGCGGCGATCGTGTTCGACTCGCTGATGGCCGACGAGAGCACGCCGGCGATCAACACGGGCGCCCGCGGGCTGGTGCAGGGGCCGGTGGAGGTCCGCACCGCGGGCCGCGACCTGCACTCGGGCCTCTACGGCGGCGCGGTGCTGAACGCGACCCACGTCCTGATGGAAATCCTTCGGGAGCTGCTGCCGGGCCCGGACGGGCGCGTGCGCCAGGAGTTCCGCGCCGGCGTCGCGACGCCGGGCGACGCAGAGCGGGAGTCGTGGGCGCGCCTTCCGAGCGGGGCGGAGATGCTCGCCGAGGCCGGCGCCGTCGAGGTGACCGCCGGCGCGGCGGCCGAGTTCTGGGAGCGCACCGGGGCGGAGCCGGCGCTCGACGTGAACATGCTCTCCGGCGGCGAGCCGCGCACGGTGATCCCGTCGGTGGCGCGCGCTCAGGTGAGCCTGCGGCTCGCGCCAGGCCAGCGCGCGGAGCAGATCGCCGCGGAGCTCGAGCGGCTGCTGCGGGCGGCCGCGCCCGAGGGCGTCGAGCTCCAGGTCCACCTCGACCTGTCCGATCCGGCGCTCTTCGACGCCGCCGAGCCGGCCCTCCAGCTCGCCGCAGGAGCGTTCGAGCGCGCCTGCGGCACGCCGCCCGCGTTCGTGCGGCTCGGTGGGACCTTGCCGCTGCTGGCCGTGCTGGCGGAGCAGGGCACGCCCACGATCGTGAGCGGATTCGCGCTCGGCGCAGACGCCTTTCACGCGCCCAACGAGAGCTACAGGCTCGAGAGCCTCAGGCTCGGCGAGCTCACGGCGCGCGAGCTCTACCGCTCGCTCGCCGACCTCCCGCGCTAAGGCTCCTTCCCAGCGCGCCGATAAGACGAAGCGTGGGAGTTCCCAAGCGTCATCTGAAGGCTGTCGACGGTCCCGGCACCGTCGTCGATCCCTGGGAGCAGCGTTTCCGGCTGCTCGCGGGCAGCGTTCGCGCGCTGATATCGGTCCACGACGCCGCGGGGTCGTTCATCTACGCCTCGCCGCTCGTGTCCGAGCTGACCGGCGTGCCGCGCGACACTCTCCTCGGCAGCCCGGTTCAGGCGCTGATCCATCCCGAGGACGGCGAGCGGGTCATGGGCCTGCACCGCGCCTGGATGCGTGGCCCGGGAGCCGAGACCGTGGAGTACCGGCTGCTCGCCGCAGGCGGCGGCTGGTGCCCCGTCGAGACGACCTTCGTGGCCGGTGACGGGCCGGAGGTTCAGTGGGTGACCCGCCGCCTCGACGTGGTCGGCGCCGAGCCCCAGACCGCCGCCGAGATCGATCCCGCCACCGGCCTTCCGACGCGCTATTCGCTGCTCGACCGCCTGGCCTGGGCGCTACACCCGGCCGGCTCGGGCGCCGGCGCCGTGATCGTGATCCGGGTGGACGGCATGGAGCGACTCGTGGAGGACCGAGGCCGCCCGGCCACGAGCCTCGTGCTGCGCGAGATCGGCAGGCACGTCGCTTCGGTACTGCGGCCGCTCGACCTCGTCGGCCAGCTCGACGACGAGCGCCTCGCGGCGGTCTGCGCGGGCGTCGACGACGAGACCACCGTGGCTCGCATCGCCGAGCGCATCCGCGAGGTGGCCGCTCGCCCGCTGGGCGCCGGCGGCATCCCCGTGATCCCGAGCATCGGCGCCACCTGCTCGGCCAACGGTCAGCGCCGTCCGGCAGCGCTGCTCCAGGCGGCCCACGAGGCCGCCGACGCCGTGAGCGGGCGCGGCGGCGACGCCGTGCAGCTCGTCTAGCCGCGGCGTAGGCGGTGGATCCAGACGCGCTGTGCACGCGGGCTGCGCGTGCTGCGGACGATCCAGCCCTCGTCGGCAGCTCTCAGCAGGAAGCGCTCCGACGGCGCGCGACCGGGGTCGGCCAGCAGCACCAGGCCGCGCTCGTCCACGAGCCGGGGGAGCAGATCGAGCAGCTGGTCGACGTTGCGGCGCTCGTAGAGGACGTCTGAGGCGATCACGAGCTGCCACGGGGCGCGCGCGACGATCGCGTCCGCCTCGTCCCAAGCGCACCTCAGCGTCTCGACGTCCACGTCGTTGCGCTCGGCGTTCGCTGCCGTGGCCCGCACGGCCTCCGTCGACCAGTCCGTGGCGAGCACACGCCCGCCGGCCCGCGCCGCGGCGATGCTCGGGAGGCCGAGGCCGCAGCCCAGCTCGAGCGTCCGCTTGCCGCGCAGCGCGCGGATCGACACGTCGTGCGCCAGCGCCACCGCGCTCGCCCACAGCTCCGCCCAGTAGGGCAGGAACTCCTCGTGCTCGAACGACTCCTCGCTGATCAGCGCCTCGGCGTCGGGCGGCCGCATCAGCTCGACCTCCCCGCCGGGCAACGGGATCCGCTCGGCTATCACTCGAGGCGCCCGGCCTCCCGCGCGGCCGCCTCGGCGGCGTCGAGCTGGCGCTCGATCAGCTCGAGCCCCGAGCTCCAGAAGCCTGGGTCGGACAGGTCCACGCCGACGATCGCACCGAGCTCCTCCGGCGGCCGCGAGCCGCCGGCCCTGAGCAGATCCAGGTAGGACGACACGAACTCGTCGCCCTCCTCCTCGTAGCGCCGGTAGACCGACAGCGCGAGCAGGTGCCCGTAGGCGTAGGCGTACACGTAGCCGGGCGCGTCGACGAAGTGCCAGATGTAGGACCACCAGAGCGCGT
>DASUQG010000269.1:0-3905 GCA_036280695.1 Thermoleophilaceae bacterium | reverse complement strand
CCAGAGCGCGATCGCGGTGAGCGCCTGGACGATCAGCTTGGTCCTCCCCGACACCCCGAGCGAGCGGCGCTTGCGCAGCTTGATGATGTCGTCGGCGAACCCGAGCGCGGCCATCGCCACCGCCGTCCCGAGCACCGCGAGGCTCGCGGAGCGGTAGTCGGACAGGATCAGGAACGGAACCAGGATCGAGAGGAAGATCGCGAGGCCGCCCATGGTCGGCGTGCCCGCCTTGCCGTGATGGCCGGCGGGCCCCTCCTCGCGGATCTGCTGCCCGAACTCCTTCAGGCGGAGGTAGTCGATGAACCGCGGACCCAGGAACATGCAGATCAGCAGCGAGGCCGACCCGGCCATGACGATCTCGCCGAGCATCCCTAGTTGAGCACCCGTTCCAGCCCGACCGAGCGCGAGCCCTTCACGAGCACGCGGTCGCCGGGGCGGGCCACCTCCTCGAGCAGCGCTCCGGCCTCCTCGGGCGTCGCCACCGGCTGCGTCTCGCCCTCGAAGCCGGCGGTGTAGGCGAGCGCCTCCTCGCCCACCGGCACCAGCAGGTCGACCCCGCGCGCAGCCGCGTGCTCGCCGATCTCGCGGTGGTAGCGGGGCGAGCCCTCCCCGAGCTCGGCCATCGTGCCGAGCACGGCGATCCGGCGCTCAGCCGGGCTCTCCGCCAGATGGTCGAGGGCCGCGCGCATGGACATGGGGTTGGCGTTGTAGCAGTCGTTCACGACCACAACGCCGCCCGGCAGCTCCACCACCTCGCCTCGGAGCGACGAGAAGCGCACGTCCACCGGGCCGCCGACCGGCACGCCGAGCGCCCGCGCTGCCGCCACGGCGGCGAGTGTGTTCAGCAGGTTGTGCGGCTCGCGGTAGGGCAGCTCGAGCTCGATGCGCTCGCCGCGCGCCTCGATCTCCGCGTGCTCATCGTCCATCGAGAGCAGCTGCACCTGCCCGCCCGGTCCGAAGGTCCAGGTGTCCACGTCGTCACGCAGGTGGGCGTCGAGCAGCGGCTCGCTCGCGGGCACGACGCAGGCGGCCCCGGGGCGCAGGTCGCGGATCAGCTCCGCCTTCGCCGCGGCCACGCGCTCGACCGTGCCGAGGATCTCGAGGTGCACCGGCCCGACGTTCACGATCACGCCCACGTCCGGCTCGGCGATCGCCGCCAGTTCGGCGATCTGGCCCTCGCCGCGCATCGCCATCTCGAGCACGAGCGCCTCCGTGTCGCGACCCGCCTCTAGCACCGTGAGCGGCAGCCCGATCTCCGTGTTGAAGTTCTCCTGGCTCGCGTGCGTGTGCGCGCGCGGGCGAATCAGCGCGGCGAGGATGTCCTTCGTCGAGGTCTTGCCCGTGGAGCCCGTCACGCCCGCCACGCGCGCGCCGAGCTCGCGTCGCCAGCCGCGCGCGAGCAGCTGGAGCGCGCGCAGCGGGTCGGGGGCCACGATCGCGCTCGCCGGCGCGCAGGCCGACTGCCCGGTGGAGCTCTCGGCGGCGTCGACCGCGAGTGCCCGGTGCTCGGGTCCCACGAGCACACCCCACGCGCCCGCCTCGAGAGCCTGGGTGGCGAAGCGCCCGCCGTCCGCGCTCGCGCCCGGGAGGCCGACGAAGAGGTCGCCGGGCCCAACCTCGCGCGAGTCGATCACGGCGCGCTCGGGACCGGCGCGTTCGGGATCGCCGGCCGCCAGCTCTCCCTCCGCCAGGGCCGCGAGCCGGCCCGCCGACAGGTCGATCACGCCCGCGCCCCCAGTCGCGCGCGCAGCGCCTCTCGGACCACCGTGACGTCGTCGAACGGCTCCTTGCGGCCATTCTCGAACTCCTGGCCCTGCTCGTGTCCCTTGCCGGCGATCACCACCACGTCGCCCGGCTGCGCATCCTCGATCGCGCGCGCGATCGCACGGCGGCGGTCCACCTCCCGCTCGGCCTCGGGCCCGGCGCCCTCCATCACCTCGTCGATGATCGCCTCGGGCTGCTCGCTGCGCGGGTTGTCGGAGGTCACTAGCACGCGGTCGGCGAGGCGCCGGGCGGCGTCGCCCATCAGCGGACGTTTGCCGCGGTCGCGGTCGCCCCCGGCGCCGAAGACCACATGCAGGCGGCCGCGCGCCACCTCGCGCGCCGCGCGCAGCACGTTCTCGAGCGAGTCCGGCGTGTGCGCGTAGTCCACGAGCACCCCGAAGTCCTGCCCCTCGTCCACGGCCTCGAAGCGGCCCGGCACTCGGCCGAAACCCTCCAGGGAGATGTCCTCGACCCCGAGCGAGCGCACCGCCGCGATCGCGCCCACCACGTTCTGCACGTTGAAGAGACCCGCGAGCGGCGACTCGATCCGCAGCTCGCCGTCCGGGGTCTCGAGCGTGAAGCGCGAGCCCATCACGTCGAACTCGATGTCGCGGGCCCGGTAGTCGGCGTCGTGATCGATGCCGAAGGTCACGGCGTCGATCTCGGCCGCGATTCGCCGCCCGTACTCATCGTCCACGTTCACCACCGAAGGGCCGGGCTCCTCGAACAGCCTCCGCTTCGCGGCGAAGTAGGCGTCCATCGTCTCGTGGAAGTCGAGGTGGTCCTGGGTCAGGTTGGTGAACACGCGGCACGCGAAGCGGATGCCCGCCACGCGGCCCAGCTCCAGCGCGTGCGACGAGACCTCCATCGCCACCGCACGGTCGCCGCTGTCGCGCATGCGGCGGAAGGTCTGCTGGAGGTCGATCGCCTCGGGCGTGGTCCGCTCGACCTCCTCCTCCACGCCACCCACCACGCGCTTGACCGTGCCGAGCAGCCCGGTCTGGCGCCCGGCGTGCTCGAGCAGGTGCCGAACGAGGTAGGCGGTCGTGGTCTTGCCGTTCGTGCCGGTGATCCCGACCACGTCGAGCTCCGCAGTCGGGTCGCCGTAGAAGCGAGCCGCCGCCGGACCCATCGCGGCCCGTACGTCGTCCACCACCACCTCGGGCACGCCGAGGTCGAGCCGCCGCTCCGAGACGAGCGCCGCCGCGCCGCGCTCGACGGCGTCAGGAGCGAAGTCGTGACCGTCCGAGCGGAAGCCCGGTACGCAAAAAAAGAGCGCCCCCGGGGTGACGCTCTGGCTCGAGTAGGCCAGGCCCGAGATCTCGACCTCGGGCGCCCCAGGGCCCATCAGGTCGCGAAGGGTCATGGATTGTTGCGGCAGGATAGTCCCCCTGCCGGGCGTGCACCCCTCAGACTTTTTCCCTGTGGGCCGATAGGTACCAGGTGAGCGGCACCGCCCTGAGTTCGCTCGCTCGCCTCGCGGAACGCCGGTTCACAAGCTTCTCCGAGGCGGCCGACACGGTCCTCGACCTGCTCGAGGCCGAGCTCCCGCCTGGCTCGGTGCTGCTGGGCCGCGTGGACTGGGACGAGGGCGAGCTGCACCTCATCGACGTGCGTGGCGCGGCCGCCTCGTCGCTCCAGCCGGGCGGCACGCTGCCGCTGGCCGCGAACGCGAACGGCGGCGGCACCGGACTGCTCGATCCGACGGCGCTCCAGCGCCTCGCGGTCCGCTCCTATCTCGCCCTGCCGCTCGAGACGAGCTCCGGCGCGGGCGCCCTCACCGTGTGCGCGCTGGCATCGGGCACCGATGTCTTCACCCAGACCCACCTCGAGCTCCTCACGGTCGCGGGACGTCTCCTCACATACGAGTGGGAGAGCGTGAAGTGGCGCGCCGACCTGCGTAGGTTGGGCGAGCGGCTGCGCGATCCCGAGCGCACCGACGCGCTCACCGGCCTGCTCAACCGGGTGGCCTTCATGGAGGCGGCGGAGCGCGAGTGGCGGCTCGCCGAACGTGGCACTCTTGAGACCTACGTGCTCGCATGTCGCCTCACGAATCTGCGACAGATCTCCGAGCGCCACGGCGCCGCGGTCGGCGAGCTGCTGATGAAGGACGCCGCCGACGTGATGCAGTCGGCGATCCG
>DASUQG010000268.1:0-3254 GCA_036280695.1 Thermoleophilaceae bacterium | reverse complement strand
GGCCGGCCACTACTTCGTGCGCGCGATCTTCGACAACGCGTCGACGCTCGTAGAGGGCGAGGACGTGAAGGTCGCGGGCGTGCCGGTCGGGGTGATCAGCGACCTCGACGTGACGCCGGACAAGAAGGCAGCGGTCACGCTGCGCATCGACAACGATGACTTCACCCCCTGGAAGACCGACGCCAGCTGCAAGGTCGGCGCCCAGGGTTTGATCGGCGAGAAGTTCGTGGACTGCGAGCCGGGTTCGAGCTCAGCTGACCGGCTGCCCAAGATCGAGGACGGCGACGGCGAGGGCGAGCGCCTGCTGCCCATCGAGAACACCAGCTCCCCGGTGGACCTGGACCTCCTCAACGACATCATGCGGCTGCCGTACCGCCAGCGCTTCGCGATCCTGCTCAGCGAGTTCGGCACCGGGCTCGCCGGGCGCGGCGAGGAGCTGAACGAGGTCATCCACCGCGCGAACCCGGCCCTGCGCGAGACCGACGAGGTCCTGAAGATCCTCGCCGACCAGAACCGCTCGCTCGCGCGGCTGGCGCGCGACTCGGACCAGGTGCTGGGTCCGCTCGCCCGCGAGCGCGAGCGGTTCGCCGACTTCGTGGTGCAGGCGAACACGACAGCGGAGGCCTCGGCCGAGCGGCGCGGCGACCTCGCGCGCAGCATCCACCTGCTGCCGGACTTCCTGCGCGAGCTGCGCCCGCTGATGGCGGACCTCGAGGACTTCACCGACCAGGGCACTCCGCTGCTCACGGACCTGAACGCCGCCGCTCCCGCGCTCGGCCGCCTGATCGAGGCACAGGGCACGCTCGCCGACGCGTCGCGCGAGAGCTTCCCGAGCCTCGGAGACGCGCTCGAGCGCGGCCGGCCCGCGCTGATACAGGCGCGGCCCCTGATCCGCGACCTCGGCCGGTTCGGGCGCGAGGCCGCCCCGGTGGCGGTGGATCTCGACGAGCTGACCAAGAGCCTGCAGCGGACCGACGCGATCGAGCGCCTGAACGACGTCATCTACTACCTCACCCTCGCCAGCAACGGCTTCGACGGCCTGGGCCACTATCTGCGCGCCGGCCTCGTGACCAACGTCTGCTCGAATTACGCCCTCCAGCCCGGCGTGGCGTGCCGCTCCACCTTCTTCGACCCGAGCGCGGACTCCTCGACCGCCAGCGCGGCACTTGCGCCCGCCAACGCCGACCCGAGCAAGCAGACCGGGAAGGGCAGCGTGCCGCCGACCGGGACCCTGCTCCAGGAGCTGCTCGGCCAGGGCGGCGACCCGAGCGTGGCGGAGCGGCGCCGCGAGAACCTCGACGCGCTGCGCGAGCGCCACGAGCGCGGGGTCTCGCCGGCGCTCCAGGACGCGGAGCCGGCGCTCGACTACCTGCTCGGAGGTGAGGCGCAGTGAGGCCGCGCCGGGGCCAGGCCGCACTCACCGCCAGCCCGGTCCTGGTGGGGGCTGTGACGATCCTCGTCACGATCGTCGCGGTCTTCCTGTCGTACAACGCGAACTCCGGCCTGCCGTTCGTGCCCACCTACGACCTGAAGGCCAACCTGCCGAACGCCGCCCAGCTCGTGAAGGGCTTCGAGGTGCGCATCGGAGGCGCGCGCGTGGGCTTCATCTCCAAGATCGAGCCGAAGAAGCGCGCCGACGGCTCCGCTTACGCGCAGGTCACGATGAAGCTCGACAAGGAGATCGAGCCGATCCCGGCAGACTCGACCCTGCTCGTGCGCCCGCGCTCGTCGCTTGGCCTCAAGTACATCGAGCTGACGCCGGGCCGGGGCCGCGCCGGGCTCGCCGCCGGCTCGACCATCCCCGTCCGCCAGGCGCGACCGCCGGTGGTGGAACTGGACGACCTGTTCAGCATGTTCGACGACAAGACGCGCGTGGGCTCGCGCAACTCGCTCGACGGCTTCGGCGGGGGCCTCGCGGGCCGGGGCCAGGACATCAACTTGGCCATCGAGGCGTTCGTGCCGCTGCTCACGGATCTCGAGCCGGTGGCGCGCAACCTGTCGGATCCCGACACCCGCCTCAACCGCTTCTTCGCGTCGCTCGCCCGCGCCGCGGCTGAGGTCGCGCCGGTCGCCGAGGAGCAGGCGTCGCTGTTCGTGAACCTCGACACCTCGTTCACGGCGCTCGCTCGGGTCGCGCGCCCGTTCATCCAGGAGACGATCAGCGAGAGCCCGCCAACCGAGCAGGTCGCGATCCGGGACTTCCCGCGCCAGCGCCCCTTCATCCGCAACAACACGGCCTTCTTCCGTGAGCTGCGTCCCGGCGTGGCCGTGCTGCCGCACGCCGCACCGATCCTGGCCGATGCGTTCGAAGCCGGCACCGAGGTGCTGCCGAAGACCGAGCAGATGAACGAGGACCTCGCCGACGTCTTCGAGGCGCTCGCGGACTTCTCGGACGACCCGAACGCCCGTGAGGGCGTGCGCCAGCTCACCCGCCTGTCCAGCTCGCTCCGGCCCACGCTCCGGTTCCTCAAGCCGACGCAGACCACCTGCAACTACGCCACGATCTTCCTACGCAACGTGGCGAGCCTGCTCTCCGAGGGCGACGCCAACGGCAACTACCAGCGCTTCCTGGTCGTGGCTGCGCCGACCGCCCCGCTCACCTTCGAGCTCGGCCCGAACAACGAGGCCGGCCCCTCGGACGGTCCCGCGAACGGCCCGCTGCAGCACAACCACCTGCACGTGAACCCGTATCCGAACGCGGCCGCGCCGGGGCAGACCCGGGAGTGCGAGGCCGGCAACGAGCGCTACACGGTCGGCCGGACCGTGATCGGCAACCTGTCCGGCAGCCAGGGACTGAAGACGGACGGGCAGCCATGAGGCGCGGCGACCGCTTCACCCCGTTCCAGGCCGGCCTGATCGCCCTGATCGTGATCGTGATCGGCGTCTACCTCGGCGCGTCCAAGGACATCCCGTTCACGCGGCCCTTCCAGCTCAAGGCCGTGTTCGAGAGCGCGCCGCCGATCTACACGGGGCAGGCGGTCCGGATCGCCGGTGTGGACGTGGGCCAGGTCTCCGCGGTCGAGCCCGTCGGCGGCGACTCGCCCGCGGTCGTCGTGACGATGAAGCTCAAGGACGAGGCGCTGCCGATCCACAAGGACGCGCAGATCAAGGTGCGCGAGCGGCTGTTCTTCGAGGGCAACCTGTTCTTCGACATCCGGCCGGGCACGCCGGCGGCGGGCGACGTGGACGACGGCGACACGATCCCGGTCTCGCAGACCTCGGCACCGGTCCAGCTCGACCAGGTGCTGGGCACC
>DASUQG010000267.1:0-4961 GCA_036280695.1 Thermoleophilaceae bacterium | reverse complement strand
ATGGTCTACTCGCCGCTCGACGCCCTGCGGATCGCCAAGCAGAACCCGGACCGCGAGGTCGTCTTCTTCGCGATCGGGTTCGAGACCACGGCGCCGTCCACCGCGCTCACGCTCAAGCGCGCGAAGGCCGAAAGCGTGGCCAACTTCTCCTGCATGTGCAGCCACGTGACGATCGTGCCGCCGCTGCGCGCGCTGCTCGACTCGCCCGACCTGCGGCTCGACGGCTTCGTGGGGCCTGGTCATGTGTCCACGGTCGTGGGCGCCCGCCCGTTCGAGTTCATCCCGGCCGACTACGGCAAGCCGATCGTCGTGGCCGGCTTCGAGCCGCTCGACATCCTCCAGGCGATCCGGATGATCCTGGCCCAGCTCGCGGAGGGACGCTGCGAGGTGGAGAACCAGTACTCGCGCGTGGTCCCGTACGAGGGCAACCCGCGCGCGCTCGAGGTCATGGCCGAGGTGTTCGAGCTGCGGCCGCACTTCGAGTGGCGCGGCCTCGGGTTCATCTCGCAGAGCGGCCTCAAGCTCTCCGACGCCTACGCCGGCCTCGACGCCGAGCTGCGCTTCAGCGTGCCCGGCGTGCGCGTGGCGGACCCGAAGGCGTGCCAGTGCGGCGAGGTGCTGAAGGGGGTCATCAAGCCCTGGGAGTGCAAGGTCTTCGGGACGGCGTGCACGCCCGAGCGCCCGATCGGGACCTGCATGGTCTCCTCCGAGGGCGCCTGCGCGGCGTACTACAACTTCGGGCGCTTCGCCCGGGAGCGCGAGGTCGTATGAGCGTGACCGGGCGCCAGGAGGAGCGCATCCTCGAGATCATCGAGACGGCCCGCTCGAAGCGCGGCAAGTTCCGCGCGGAGCGGGTCGACATGTCTCACGGCGCGGGCGGCAAGGCCACCCAGAGCATGATCGAGGGCCTGTTCGAGCCGGCCTTCGGCTCGCAGACCGGAGAGGACGCCGCCGCCCTCGAGATCGGCGGCGCGTCGCTGGCGTTCACGACCGACTCGTTCGTGGTCAAGCCGCTCCGCTTCCCGGGCGGCTCGATCGGCGACCTCGCCGTGAACGGGACCGTGAACGACCTCGCCGTGTCGGGTGCGCGCCCGCGCGCGCTCACGCTGTCGCTGATCCTCGAGGAGGGCCTCGCCGCCGACGACCTGAAGGCGGAGGTGGACGCGATAGCGGCGGCGGCCGAGGCAGCCGAGGTGGACATCGTGGGCGGCGATACGAAGGTGGTCGAGCGCGGCGCCGCTGACGGGATGTACATCTGTACGGCGGGCGTGGGGGAGCGCGACCCGCGCGCCCGGACCAGCGCCGACTGGATCCGACCGGGCGACCGCATTCTGCTGTCGGGCACGATCGGAGAGCACGGCACCGCGATCAGGCTCGCCCGCGGCGAGTTCGAGCTCGACGCGGACATCACGTCCGACACGCGCTCGCTGTGGCCGGTCGCGGACGCGCTGCTCGAGGAGGCCGGGCCGTCGCTGCGCTGCATGCGCGACGCGACCCGGGGCGGCGTGGCGTCGGTGCTGAACGAGCTCGCGCGCTCGTCGCAGGTGGCGATGCTCGTGCGCGAGGCCGCGGTGCCGGTGGAGCCAGCGGTGGCGGGCGCCTCGGAGATCCTGGGCATCGACCCCATGTACGTGGCCAACGAGGGCAAGCTGGTGGCCTTCGTGGCGGAGGACGCTGCCGACAGCGCGCTCGCCGCGCTGCGCTCGGTGCCCGGCTGCGAGCGCGCGGCGGAGATCGGGGAGGTGCGCACCGAGCCTCCCGGGATGGTGCTGGTGGAGACGAGTTTTGGCGGCAAGCGGGTGATGGATCAGCTGGTCGGGGATCCGCTGCCGCGGATCTGTTAGCGAGGAAGGAGCGCCGATGGCGGCTACCGACGTGTTCGCGGAGCACAAGAAGACAGAGGAGGTGACCGCCCACGTCCTCTGGATGACGACCGGCCTCTCCTGCGAGGGGGACTCGGTCGCAATGACCTCCGCGACCAACCCGAGCCTCGAGGACATCATCACCCAGGCGATCCCCGGCATGCCGAAGGTGGTCGTGCACAACCAGGTAATCGCCTACGAGGTCGGGCAGGAGTACGCCCAGGCCTGGTTCGACGCCGAGGACGGCAAGCTCGACCCGTTCGTGCTCGTCATCGAGGGCTCCCTCGGGAACGAGAAGATCAACGGGGAGGGTCACTGGACCGGCTTCGCCGTGAACCCCTCGAACGGCCAGCCGATCACGATGAACGAGTGGCTCGACCGGCTCGCCCCGAAGGCGGCGGCGGTCGTGGCCGTGGGCACCTGCGCCACGTACGGGGGCATCCCCGCCATGAAGAACAACCCGACCGGCGCGATGGGCGTGCCCGACTACCTCGGCTGGAACTGGAAGTCGAAGGCCGGCCTGCCGGTCGTGTGCATCCCTGGCTGCCCGGCGCAGCCCGACAACATGACCGAGACGCTGCTCTACCTCGCCCTGCATCTGGCCGGTCTCGCGCCCGTGCCGGATCTGGACGAGCAGCTCCGGCCGAAGTGGCTGTTCGGGCGCACGGTGCGCGAGGGCTGCAACAGGGCCGGCTTCGCGGAGTCCGGCGACTTCGCCACGGAGTACGGCTCGGACCACCGCTGCCTCGTAAAGCTGGGCTGCAAGGGCCCGGTGGTCAAGTGCAACGTGCCCATTCGGGGATGGGTGAACGGCATCGGAGGCTGCCCGAACGTGGGCGGCATCTGCATGGCGTGCACGATGCCGGGCTTCCCCGACAAGTACATGCCGTTCATGGACGAGGACGCCTACGGCAAGGCCTCGGCCAACATCATGCGGTTCACCTACGGGCCGATCGTGCGCTACATGCGCAAGCGGAACATCAAGAACAAGTACGACGTGGAGCCGGAGTGGAGACACAACCGGCCCGAGCTCACCACCGGCTACGCGAAGCGCTGGTAGGGGGAGGAACGCATGTCAACAGTTGAGTCACCCCGCGAGCAGAAGGTCGTCGTCAAGGAGATGTCGTGGGATCCGATCACCCGCATCGTCGGGTCGCTCGGGATCCACACGGAGATCGACTTCTCGAACCAGCAGGTCGTGAAGTGCTACTCGACGTCGATGATCTTCCGCGGGTTCGACATCTTCATGAAGGGGATCGACCCGCGCGACGCCCACTTCATAACGAGCCGGATCTGCGGCATCTGCGGTGACAACCACTGCACCTGCTCGTGCCTGAACCAGAACATGGCGTACGGCGTCAAGCCGCCTCCGCTCGGCGACATGGCGTTCAACCTGGCCGAGACCGCGGACTACATCTTCGACCACGCGATCTTCAACGACTGCATGGCGAACGTGGACTTCTGCGAGCAGATGGTGAAGGAGACGAACCCGAGCCTGCTCGCGACCGCCGAGAACACCTCGGCGCCGCACTCGGACATCCACGGCTACAAGACGATTGCCGACATCATGCGGGCGCTGAACCCGTTCACGGGCGAGTTCTACCTGGAGACGCTCCACGTGGCGCGCTACACGCGCGAGATGTACTGCCTGTTCGGCGGGCGGCACACGCACCCCTCGACGATCATGCCGGGCGGCTGCAGCGCGGACATCACCCACCAGACGTGCACGGACTACTACGTGCGCCTCATGAGGTACTTCGACTACGTGAAGCGCAGCGTGCCGATGCACGACGACCTCTACGACTTCTTCCTCGAGCAGTTGCCGGGGTACGACATGGTGGGCTACCGAGACACGAACCTCGTGAACTGGGGCTCGTTCGACGACCCGGACTACGTCGACTACCGCTACGAGAACATGACGGAGTGGGGTCGCAAGCGCTACATCACCCCGGGGATCGCGATCAACGGCGAGCTGATCACGACCGACCTGGTCGAGATCAACCTCGCGATCCGGATCCTGCTCGGCAGCTCGTACTTCGACAGCTGGGAGAACGAGCGGACATTCGTGACGCAGGACCCGCTCGGGAACCCCGTCGACAAGAATCACCCGTGGAACAAGGTCACGCTGCCGAAGCCGCAGGCCCGTGACTTCGCCGACAAGTACACGTGGGTCGTGTCACCGCGCATCTACGACAAGCGCACCGACACGCACGTGTGCTGCGACACCGGCGGCGGCCCGTTCGCGCGCCAGTGGTGCACGGCGAAGGCGGGGCTCGTGGACTTCGGCTACGCCAAGGCCACCGGCGACAGCATCCAGATGGTGCTGCCGCGCTCGCCGAGCCTGCCGCAGGTGGAGATGGAGTGGAAGGTGCCGGAGAAGTCGAACGCGGTCGAGCGCGACCGCGCCCGCACGTACCACCAGGCCTACTCGGCGCTGATCGCGCTGCACAACCTGGAGCGGGCGATGAAGGAGGTCCAGGCCGGCCGCACCAAGAGCTGGAACGACTTCAAGGTTCCGGAGTCGGCCGTGAGCGTGGGCTTCCACGAGGCGGCCCGCGGCGTGCTCTCGCACCACATGGTGATCGAGGACGGCAAGATCGCGAACTACCAGCCCTACCCGCCAACGCCCTGGAACGCCAGTCCGCGCGACGTGTACGGCACTCCCGGCCCCTACGAGGACGCGGTGCAGAACACCCCGATCTTCGAGGAGAACGGCCCGGAGAACTTCAAGGGGATCGACATCATGAGGGCGGTTCGCTCGTTCGACCCGTGCCTGCCGTGCGGCGTCCACATGTACGGCGGGACGGGCTCGGTGCGGAAGGTGGTCCACACGCCCACGGCGCTCTCCTAGGCCATGGAACCCGAGCAGCTGATAGCCCGTGTGCAGGAGCTCACGGGTCGGTTGGAGGACCTCGACGACCCCGCGTGCCGCGACCTGGCCGAGGAGCTCACAGCAGCGGTCGTGCAGATGTACGGCGCCGGCCTCGAGCGGATAGTCGAGCTGGCCGACGCCGGGACCCGCGACGAGATGTCGAAGGACAGCCTCGTCGCGGGCCTGCTGATGATCCACGACCTCTATCCCGTGCCGATCGAGGAGCG
>DASUQG010000266.1:0-11097 GCA_036280695.1 Thermoleophilaceae bacterium | reverse complement strand
AGCGGGATCAGGCGCAGGCCCTCGGCGCTCGTCGTTCGCTCGTTCAGGTCGCGGCCGGGGATCAGCGGGACCCGCCGCTGCGGCCGCGAGGGTGAACCCGGCGGCGGGATGTAGCGCGGGATCCGCGGGATCCGGCGCCCGTCACCCGGCTCGGCCGCTCGCGGCGCGATCCGGTACGGCACGTGGCCCGAGTGGCTGCCGCGCGTGACGCGCACCCAGCCCGTTGGGCGGATCCACCGGTCCGCGCATCCGCGCCACCTGCAGCCCTGGAAGTGACCGTGGGAGGTTGCGCGCACCCAGGTGCTGCCGTCCGGATCGAGGCGGACGAAGACCCCCTCCCAATCGTCGCGGTGAAAGCCCGGGTAGTCGGGCGTGCCGGCGATCAGCTCGCGGATGCGCGGCAGGATCCACGACCGCTCCCAGGCGCGGTCCGACCCGGCGAGGGCGCTGTTCGAGTCCGGGTAGTAGAGCCAGTACTGGAGGTAGAGCCGCCCGCCGCGCCGGATCACGTGGGTGAAGGCGGTGGCGCGTGCGCGCGCGTCGCTTAGGTGGCTGTCGAGCGGCGGATCGTCCGGAGCGGTCGCGCAGCGCGGCCGTCGGCAGTCGCGCCAGTCGACCGGCAGCTGGCGCTCGCCGCGCTCGTACACGAGGCTCGGCGCCAGCTCGCGCAGCGTGGCCGCGTCGTCCTCCCCGTACGCGCGCACCAGCTCGCGCTCGGCCGCTCGGCAGCTCCCGGTGGTCGCGCACGCCAGGTGATGCGCGAGAAAGCCGCCGAACGAGCGTCCGTCGATCGCGGGCGGAGCGGCGGAGAGCGCCGCCCCCGCGAGTGCCACCAGCAGCACGACGCCGATCCACTCGAGGCTCGCCTGACCGTCTTGGTGCCGGACGCGCATTGGCCTACTTCGGAGGCGCGCCGAAGTCGCGCACCAGGTCGACCGGACTCAGGCAGTCGTTCGCGATCCGGAGGTTCTCGGAGAAGGGGATCGACTCGCGCGGGAACCGCATCTCCGGGTGCAGGACGCTGTAGCGAACGCGCTCGTAGCCGAGGCAGAGCATCCACGAGCGGCGCCAGAGCGTGCCCGCACCGCGCCGGGCGCGGCGGAGGAGTGGGGCCAAGCGTGGCCGGCGCGCCAGCGGTGAGCGCGCTGCCGGTAGGCGCGCGCCTGGCCGCCGCGCCACCGGCACGAGCGGCGGCACGGTGACAAGTCGGCTGGGTCGCCCGGGCGGCGTCGGCCCGCCGCGCTCCGCTTCGCAGCCGCCGCGTGCTGCGCACGTGACCGTGGTCAGGAGCCGGGGGCCCAGGTGGCCGGCGTCCGCTCGGGGCGCGAATCGGGCCAGCGCCGCCACTGCCAGGGCCATCAGCAGCAGGAGCGCAATCCACTCGAGGCTCGCCTGTCCGCGCTCGCTGCGCATGGCCACCGACGCTATGCCTGCGCCGCGCACCGGTGGGGGCGCGAGCGCTACGAGGCGGTTACAGGGGGACGACGTCGCGCCGCGTGGCGCTGGCCTGCGCCGCCTCGATCACGCGCAGCGTCGCGATCCCGGCGGCGAGCGGCACCGGCGGCGGCTCTCCAGAGCGGATGGCCTTCTCCATCCCCTCGTAGAACTCGACGTAGCGCCCGCGCTCGGTCTGCACAGGCTGCGCGTCGTCCTCGGTGCCCACCAGTCCCCACGCCTCGGGCGGCTCCTCCCCGAAGCCCGGGTCGCCGGGCCGCGCGCCGGCGCGGAGCTGCTCCTCCTGCACGTCGACGTCCAATTTCACGTAGGCCGCGCGCGTGCCGAGCGCCCTGAGGCGCGGCCCCGGCTGCGCCGCGAGCACCGTGGCCCAGAGCTGCGAGCGCACGCCCGACTCGTGCTCGAGTGCGAGGAAGACGTCGTCGTCCACCTGCGCACCAGGCCGCAGGGCGCGCACCTCCGCGTACACCGAGCGCGCCGGGCCCAGCAGCTCGAGCGCCTGGTCGATCAGGTGCGGGCCGAGGTCGAAGAGCAGACCCCCCGCGTCCTCCGGCGCTGCGGCCTCGCGCCACCTGTCCGCATCCACCTCGGGTCGCCAGCGGTCGAAGCGCGATTCGAGGCGCACCGGCTCGCCCAGCGACCCGTCGGAGACGAGCCGGCTCAGCGTCAGGAAGTCGCCGTCCCAGCGGCGGTTGTGGAAGACGCTGGCCACGACGCCTCGCGCCTCGACGGCATCGGCGAGCCGCTGTGCGTCGGCCACGCTCGCGGCGAGCGGCTTGTCCACGACGAGGTGGAGCCCAGCCTCGACCGCAGCCAGGCCGAGCGGCACGTGCTCGCGGTTCGGCGCGGCCACGACCACGAGGTCATGCGAGTCGGCCCGCGCGAACAGCGCGCCAGCGTCCGGCAGCACCTCGACCCCGGGATGCGCAGCCCGCGCCTGCTCGGCCCGCTCCGGGTTCGAGGTGACGATCGACGCGAGCGAAAGCCCCGGCACGGCCTCGACGAGCGGCGCGTGAAACGCCGACCCGGCGAGGCCGTAACCGATCAGCCCGACGCGGAGCGCGGTCAGACGCGTCCCGCAGCTTGTCGCTGCCGGCGTGCGATGGCGTCGATCACGACGGCCGCGAGCAGCACCGCGCCCGTGACCATGAACTTCACCGACGACTCCAGCGCCAGCAGATCCATGCCGTTCGAGATCGAGGTGATCACGAGCGCGCCGAGCAGGGCGTGCCAAACGCTGCCGCGCCCGCCGAACAGGCTCGTCCCCGCGATCACCGGCCCGGCGATCGCGAGCAGCAGGAAGTCACCCGCACCAGAGGACTGGTTCACCGCGAGCAGGCGCGAGGCGGCCATGATGCCGCCGGTTGCCGCCATCATCGAGGCGACCATGAACACGATCACGCGCACACGGTTTACGCCGATGCCGGCGCGCCTCGCCGCCTCGGCGTTGCCGCCGACCGCGAAGATGTGGCGGCCGAACGTGGTCCTCGTCGTGATGTAGAAGAAGAACAGGCAGAACCCGACGAGGATCAACGCCGCCAGCGGCACGCCGCGATCGTCGTTCAGCACCCACACCGCGATCAGGGCCGCAATGGTCACCAGTCCGATCCGCAGGACCACCAGGCCGAGCTGCGGCGCGGAGAGACCCTCGGATACGCGGCTCTGCCGCGCGCGCAGGGCGAGCGCCGCGTACACGGCGATGCCCACGAGGGCGAGGATCCAGCCCACCGTGTCGCTGTAGAACGTGTTCGTCAGCCCGAGGATCTTCGGGTCGTTGATGTTCACCGTGCCCGTTTCCCCGAGCACCTTGAGCTGCGCCCCCGGCCACGCGAGCAGACCGGCGAGCGTGACCACGAACGACGGGACAGCGAAGCGCGTGAACACCGCCCCCTGGAACAGCCCGATCGCCAGCCCGGCCGCGACGGCTGCGCCGATCGCCAGGTACGGCGACCAGCCGTGCTTCACGTTCAGGACCGCCATGATCGCCGCGGCCAGCCCGCTCACGGCGCCCACCGAGAGATCGATCTCGCCGAGCAGCAGCACGAGCACGACCCCGATCGAGACGAGCCCCACCGCCGTCATCTGGAGCACCAAATTCGACAGGTTGACCGAGCTCATGAAGCGCGGTTCCTGTATGTAGAAGACGAGCCAGATCACGGCGAGCGCGAGTACAACTCGCAGCTCGGCGAGGTCGCCTGCGACGAAGCGCCGCAGCAGGTCGAACCCTGGACTGCGGACCTCAGCGTCCTCGTCGACCGTTGCGTCGGCGGTGCTCATCGCTTTCCTCCGTTCCCCGAGGCCCCCGTGATCGCCCCAACGACCTGGTCCTGGCTCGCATCCCGACCAAATTCGCCCGCCTTCTGCCCAAGGCGGAGCACAAAGATCCTGTCGGCCACCTCGAACACGTCCGCCAGGTTGTGACTGATCACGACCACGCCGTAGCCGCGGTCCCGGAGGCGCTTGATCAACTCGAGCACCTGGGCGGTCTGCCGCACCCCGAGGGCCGCGGTGGGCTCGTCGAGCATCACGAGCTTGGGCTCGCCCAACAGCGAGCGCGCGATCGCCACCTGCTGGCGCTGGCCACCCGACATCGTGCCGACCTCGGCCCGCACGTCCGTGATCGTCACGGCCAAGTTCTCGAGCAGCTCGCCTGTCTGCTTCTCCATCCCGACCTCGTCGAGCTGGTGCAGCACCGCTGCGGGCCCGTCACCGGTCTCCTCGCGCCCGAGGAAGAGGTTCTCGACCACGTCGAGGTTGTCGCAGAGCGCGAGGTCCTGGTAGACGGTCGCGATCCCGAGATGGACCGCGTCGGTCGGGCTCGTGATGGTCACTTCGTTGCCCTCGAACGAGATCGTGCCCTCGTCCGCCGTGTGAATCCCAGCGATCGTCTTCACGAGTGTGGACTTGCCGGCGCCGTTGTCTCCCACCAGCGCCACGACCTCGCCGGGCTGAACCTCGAAGTCCACGTCACTGAGCGCCTGGACCGGACCGAAGCTCTTGCTCACCCCCTTCAGGGCGAGCACCGGTGTGCTCCCGTTGGCGTTCATTCCGAGACTCCTTTCACGGGGAGAGGCCGACGACGCCCTGTGGCGTCGCCGGCCATTCTTCCCCACGTCACTACTGGATGCCAGCCTCCTTGCAGCCGGCCGCGTACTTGCCGGTGCAGATGTCATCCACCGACCAGAACTCGTCCTTGATGATCGTGTCCTGGATGTTGTCCTTCGTGACCGCCACCGGCGTCAGCAGAATCGACGGGACCTGCTTCATCCCGTTGTCGATCTGGTCGTCGGCGCCAGTCGGCTCCTCGCCCTTGACGAGCGCCACCGCGAGCTCCGCTGCGGCCTCGGCCTCGGCCTTGATCGCCTTGTAGACGGTCATGTACTGCTCGCCGATGAGGATCCGCTGGATGGCAGCGAGCTCCGCGTCCTGCCCGGTGGTCGGGCGGGTCTTCGGGTCGATGCCGTTGCCCTTCATGGCCGCGATCGCGCCGCCGCCGGTTCCGTCGTTGGCGGCGTAGACGCCGACGAAGCCGTCCTTGCCGACTGCCGTGATCGCCTGCTCCATCTCCTGCTGCGCCTTGTCAGGACTCCAGTCGGGCGTGTCGTACTCCTTCGCCACCTTGAAGTCGCTGCCGTCGATGACGCTGTGCGCGCCCTCCTTGAACAGCTTGGCGTTGTTGTCCGTGGGAGCACCGTTGATCATGATGATGTCGCCCTTGGCGCCGTCTTCGGTGAGCTTCTTGACGAGGCTCTCGCCCTGGAGCTTGCCGACCTGCTCGTTGTCGAACGAGATGTAGTAGTCGATGTCGGCGTCCGTGATCAGGCGGTCGTAGCTGACCACCGGGATCTGCCGCGACTTCGCGTTCTGCACGATCGCGCCGGCCGACGCTGCGTCCACCGGGTCGAGCACGAGCACCTTCGCGCCGTTCGTGATGGCCGCCTCAGCCTGCTGCTGCTGCTTGGCCGCGTCCTGATCGGCGTTCGAGTAGATGATCTTGCAGTCCGGGCAGAGCTCCTTGGCCTTGCGCTCGAAGTTCGGCCGGTCCTGCGACTCGTAGCGGGCCGTCTTCGACTCCGGGAGCAGCAGCGCGATCGAGCCGCTTCCGCCGCCGTCGCCACCACCACCACCTCCGCCACCGCCGTCGTCGTCGTCGTCGCCGCACGCGGCGAGCGCGAGCGCCATGACGCCCACGAGAGCCGCGATGACGGCAAACAACCTGAATCTGCTCATCTGACCTCCTCCTACCTTGTTGCCGTTGCCTTCTTGACCGCCGGGGCCGGCCCGCTCCATGCGGGACCGGCCTCATGGAGCACGAGCGCCACCGCGCCGAGCAACTCGGCACGCTCACCGAGCTCGCCGAGGACGATCTCCACGTCCTCCGCCGCGCTCGGAATCGCTCGCAGTCCAACTGCCTCTCTGAGCGGGTCGAGCAGCACGTCTCCGGCGACGGCCATGCTGCCCCCCACGATGATCCGCTCTGGGTTGACGAGGTTGCAAAGGTCTGCCACGGCGGCCCCGAT
Organism: Thermoleophilaceae bacterium; assembly: GCA_036280695.1. Classification (GTDB taxonomy): domain Bacteria; phylum Actinomycetota; class Thermoleophilia; order Solirubrobacterales; family Thermoleophilaceae; genus JACVRW01. Next base: position 5,122 of record DASUQG010000266.1, on the reverse strand, counting down.
GTGCCGCCCGGCGTCGGCGAGCGCGCGCCGGCTTCCGGGGTCGCCATCCACGGCGCGCTGCATCACGTCCTCGAGGCTGAGCGGCTCGCCGAGACTGCGACTGAGCAGTGCCGCGATGGCCGCCCCGCTGGCGTAGGTCTCCAGGCAGCCGCGGCTCCCGCAGCGGCAGATGTCGCCCGTCTCGTCGAGCGAGGTGTGGCCGATCTCCCCCGCCGTGCCGCCGGCGCCGTCGAACATCCGCCCGCCGATGACTATGCCGGCGCCGATGCCGGTGGCCAGCTTGAGGTACACGAGCGTCGTGGCCCCGCGGCCCGCGCCCCAGGTGGCCTCGGCGAGGGCCCCGAGATTGGCGTCGTTTCGCAGCCAGACCTCCATGCCGAGCAGGTCGCTCATGCGCTCCGCCGCCTGCGTCCCCGCCCAGCCGGGCAGGATCGCCGACGATCCCACCACGCCGCTGCGGTGCACCGGGCCGGGCAGCCCCATCCCGACTCCGAGTACCCGCCCGCGCTCCGCGCCGGCGGCGCCCAGGACCAGCTCGACCAGCTCGGCCGCGCGCTCCATCCCGGTGCAGGCGTCGTAGTCGTCCGGCATCTCGCACCACTCCTCCGCGAGCAGTTCGTGCGAGAGGTCGGCGAGCGCGACCGCAAGGTGGCGCTTGCCGAAGTCGATTCCGATGGCGAGGCCGGCCGCCGGGTAGAGGGCGATCGGCGCGGGCGGGCGGCCACCGCCGGCGGCGGCCCGGCCGTCGGCGTCGCGATCCACCACGATGCCCTCGGCCTGGAGGGCCGCGACGATCGTCGAGACCGTCGAGCGCGAAAGGCCGGTGTGGCGAGCCACGTCGGCACGGCTGGTCACGCCGAGGATCTGCAGCGCCTGGATCACGCGCAGCCTGTTCGACTCGCGCAGCGGCGGCGGCCCGACGGGCTCCTCCTCCATGGCTGGCGATCCTCTCGGACGCAGGGGGAGTTTGTCAAGCTCTCGGCCGAAATCGGCGCGAAAACAGCCATTGTTTGTTCAATGTCACCCGAATGGTTGCTTCGCGCGTCCAGGTGGTATTGATCGATGAATGGCAACCGCCACCCGGCAGGGGGACACGGCACCGGCTGAGGGGATCGCGGCGCTCGCGGAGCGCTTCGACGCGGACGCCATGCACATGCCGGGCGGTCGCGCCCGCGTCCGCCTCGCCGTGACCAAGGGCGGCGCCTGCGATGCCGTGATCACCGGCCGGCGGCTTCGGCTCCAGGACGCGGCCGACGGGGCCGAGCCCGACTGCGTGCTGAGCGCGGATGCCGGCACCTGGCGGCGGATCGCCGACGACGTGCGTGGAGGGATGGAGGCCTTTCGCGCCGGGCGGCTGCGCATCCGCGGGAGCCTGCACCTGGGCGTTGGCTTCCTGGCGGCCACGACCGGCTCGAACGAGCGCGGCCGACTCGAGTTCGACACCGTCCGCACACGCGGGTTCGGCTCGATCTCGGTGCTCTCCGCCGGGACCGGGCGCGAGACGATCGTGTGCCTGCACGGCCTCGGAGGGACCAAGGCGTCCTTCCTCCCGACGGTGAACGCGCTGGCCGACAGCTACCGCGTCGTGGCCCTCGACTTCCCCGGGTTCGGCGAGTCCGACAAGCCGATCGGCGCCCCCTACGACGCACCGTGGTTCGCGCGCTCGGTGTTCGCCGCCATGGACGCGCTCGGTATCGAGCGGGCCCATATCGCAGGCAACAGCATGGGCGGCCGGGTGGCGATCGAGGCCGGCCTAACGGATCACGACCGCACCGACAGGCTGCTGCTGCTCAGCCCAGCGCTCGCCTGGCTGCGCCCGCGCCCGTTTGCGCCCGTCCTGCGCGCGGTGAGACCCGAGCTCGGGCTGATCCAACCGGCGCCGCGGCAGGTGGTCGAGGCCATGGTGCGCCGCATGGTCCCCGCCGCGAACGGCGGCTGGACCGCCGCCGGCGTGGACGAGTTCCTGCGCGCCTATCTCACCCGCCGTGGCCGAGCCGCGTTCTACGCCGCCGCCCGCAACATCTACCTCGACGAGCCCTACGGCGAGAACGGATTTTGGACGCGCCTGAAGGCGCTTCAGCGAGAGTCGCTGTTCGTGTGGGGCCGAAAGGACACGCTCGTGCCGATCGGGTTCATGAAGCACGTCGAGAAGGCGCTGCCGAACGCCCGCCACGTGGAGCTCGAGTGCGGTCACGTGCCGCAGGTCGAGCGCCCGCGCGAGACGCACGCGGCGATCCGCAAGTTCCTGGCACAGTTATAGGCGTGGACTTCCCGCCCGGGCCCCGCGTCCCGAGCCTCGTGCAGGCCGGATTGGTCACGGCCTCGCCGTACGGCTGGATGATTCGCCGCTGGCGGCGCTACGGCGACATCTTCTCCTCGCGCTTTCCGATCTTCGGGCGCGTGGTGTACGTGGCCGACCCCGCCGAGGTGAAGCGGGTCTTCACGGGAGATCCGACCGTCTTCCACGCCGGCGAGGCGAACACGCTCGCGCTCGGGGACGCGCTCGGCGAGCACTCGCTGCTCACGCTCGACGAGGAGCGCCACATGAGCCAGCGCAAGCTGCTGCTACCGCCTTTCCACGGCGAGAGCGTGCGCCGCTACGTGGAGGTGATGGCGGAGGCCACCGAGCGCGAGGTGGCTAGCTGGCCGCTCGGCAAGGAGATGCAGCTGCGCCCGCGCATGCAGGCGATCACGCTCGAGGTGATCCTGCGCGCGGTCTTCGGGGTGCGCGACGGTGAGCGCATGGACCGCTTCCGCGAGCGCATCCCGCCGCTCGGCGAGCTGACTAGCGTCCTCAACTGGATGCCGTTCTTCGAGCGCGACCTCGGCGGGCTCACGCCGGCCGCGCGCTTCCGGCGCGCGATCGCTGCCGTGGACGAGCTGATCTACGCGGAGATCGCCGACCGCCGCGCGGCCGACGACGCGGAGCAGCGCGACGACGTGCTGTCCCTGCTGCTCGGCGCTCGCCACGAGGACGGCTCGCCGATGAGCGACATCGAGCTGCGCGACGAGCTGATGACGCTGCTCACCGCCGGGCACGAGACCACGGCCACCGGGCTCTCGTGGGCGTTCGAGCGCCTGCTGCGCACGCCGCGCGTGCTGGAGCGCCTGACCGCCTCGCTGGACGACGACGACTACCTGGACGCGGTCGTGAAGGAGACCCTGCGCGTGCGCCCCGTGATCGTGGACGTGGCCCGCAAGCTGACCCGGGACACCGAGGTGGCCGGCTGGCGGCTGCCCGCCGGCACGCTCGTGCTCCCGGCCATCGCGGTGCTACACGCCCGCCCGGACCTCTACGAGTCCCCTGGCGAGTTCCGGCCAGAGCGGTTCCTTGACGGTGGCGCCGAGTCCTACGCCTGGATCCCGTTCGGTGGCGGCATGCGGCGCTGCATCGGGGCCTCGTTCGCGCAGGTCGAGATGCGGACCGTGCTGCGCGAAGTCCTGCGTCGGGTGCGGCTGCGCGCGCCGTCGCAGCGCCCGGAGCGCGGCGTGATCCGCCACGTGACCGTCGTGCCCGGTCGCGGCTGCCGCGCGGCTGTCGAGGAGCGCCTACCCGTCGAGCCGGCGGCGGAAGCTGCCGGCGCCCACAACGGTCGCCCCGGCCTCGCGGACGCGCCCGGCGAGGTCGCCGTCCGAGGTCACGACTGACAGGTCCGCCGGGTCGTCGTCGGACTCGACGAGCGCGGCGATGTCGTCGTCGGCCGCGTTGGGCCCGAGCCGCGAGGCGAAGCGCACGTCCACCGCATCGCCGCCCTCCAGCTCGAACGGCTTGCCGTCGAGCACCACCGTGACCCGCTCGCCGGTGTCCTCGGCGAAGGCCTTCAGGTCGTCGACCAGCTCTCGCATCGCGCCGGGGCGGTCGCGCCACCAGCCGCTCGGACGCGAGCCGATCACGTTCATCCCGTCGATCACCCATCTCACCGCTTCCGCCTCACGAACAGGACGATCGCCCCCACGAGCACCAGCCCCGCCGCGAGCTGAAGCGCCAGTGACAGGCCCGTGCCCTCGTCCTCGGTGGCGCTCCGAATGGCCGCGAACATGATCGACGCCCCGAAGAAGAGCACGAGCGTCCAGAGCACGGTGTCCCTATCCACTGGCGGCACGATACCCGCGGCTAGTCTCGGTCGCCGTGACTGACAGGCCCGTACTCGCCGGCATGCTCGGCGCCCTGGTAATCGCCTTCTCGGGGATCCTGGTGCGGCTCGCCGAGGTGTCGCCCTCCACGGCGGCGTTCTTCCGCTGCGCGTACGCGCTGCCCGTGCTCGCCCTGCTGGCATGGCGCGAGGACCGCCGCTACGGGCCGCGGCCGCTGCGCGAGCGGATCCCGCTTTGGGGGGCCGGCGTGATGTTCGCCGCCGACCTCACGTTCTGGCACCACTCCATCGAGGCGGTGGGCGCCGGGCTCGCGACGGTGCTCGGGAACGTCCAGGTGGTGCTGGTGGGACTGCTCGCCTGGGCCTTCCTGGGCGAGAAGCCCGACAACCGCGCGCTCGCCGCCATCCCGGTCGTTTTCGCCGGCGTGGTCCTGATCTCAGGCGTGATCGGCAGCGGCGCCTACGGCGACGATCCGCTGCTGGGGGTGATCTTCGGCGTCTTCACCGCGATCACCTACGCCCTGTTCATCCTGATCCTGCGGCAGGGGAACCTGGACGACCGGCGGCCGGCCGGGCCGCTGTTCGACGCCACGCTGAGCGGCGCCGTCTTCTCCGCCATCGGCGGCATCGCGGTCGGCGACATCGACTGGGTGCCGGGGCTCGAGTCGCAGGCGTGGCTCGTGCTGCTGGCGCTCTCCTCGCAGGTGCTCGGCTGGCTGCTCATCTCCGTGTCGCTGCCGCGCCTGCCGGCGGTGCTCACCTCGATCGTGCTGATGCTCCAACCGGTGAGCACGGTCTTCCTCGGCGCGGTGATCCTGTCCGAGGCGCCCTCGGCGGTGCAGCTCGTGGGGGTCGCGATCGTGATCTCGGGCGTGGCGGTCGCGACAGTGAAGCCGCGAGAGCGCGAGCCCGCACCGGCCTGAACGGAGGCGCCCCGCCGCTTGTGGCGCGGGGTCCCATGTGACACATTGGCCGTACCTCTTCTGGGGGTGGCGCTTGGACTCGCCGCGCGTACAGCTGATCCGCAG
>DASUQG010000265.1:0-5385 GCA_036280695.1 Thermoleophilaceae bacterium | reverse complement strand
AAGGTCGGCACCTATCCGCTGGCCGTGCTCGCCGCCCGGCACGGCGTCCCGTTCTACGTGGCGGCACCCCTCTCCACGATCGATCCCACCACGCCGCACGGCGGCGCCATCCCGATCGAGGAGCGCGATCCGGCCGAGCTGCTCGAGGCGGGGGACGCGTTCAACCCGGCCTTCGACGTGACGCCCGCGGAGCTGGTGACCGCGATCGTCACTGAGGCGGGGGTGCTCGAGCCTCCCTACGGCGAATCGATCGCGCGGGCGGTGGCGGCGTGACGCCGGAGGAGCTGCGCAGCGCCGTGGTCGAGGCGGCGCGCGAGATGCTGCGGCTCGGGCTCGTGTCAGGCACCTCCGGCAACGCCAGCGCGCGTGACGGCGACGGGCTCGTGATCACCCCGGCCGGCGTCCCGTACGAGCAGATGACCGAGGACGACCTCGTGGTCATGGACATGGACGGCGAGCCGGCGGACGGCCAGGGCGAGCCGTCAAGTGAGCGGCGCGTCCACGTCGCGATCTACGCGGCTCGGCCCGACGTCGGCGCGGTGGTGCACACGCACAGCGTGCACGCCACAGCGTGGAGCTTCCTCGGCGAGCCGCTCGACACCGGCACCGAGGAGCTCGAGGCCGCGGCCGGCGGCGAGGTGCTCACGACGCCCTTCGCCCCCACCGGGACCGACGAGATAGCCGCCGCGGCCGTGGAGGCGCTGGGCGACCGGCACGCGGTGCTGCTGGCGCGGCACGGCGTGGTGGCGGTCGGCGACACCCCCGCTGCGGCACTCACGACATGTGTCGCGCTCGAGCGCCAGGCCCAGATCGCATGGCTGCTGCGCGGGTGATCGACGCCGATCTGCTGCTCTCCCGCTCGCGGCGCCCGCTCGTGCTGGGCATCGGGGGAGGCGGCGACGTGGTCGGCGCGCTCGCGACCGCGGAGGCCTGCCGGCTGAACGGCGCCGAGCCGATCGTGGGCGGGGTCACCTGGGAGCGCCGGCCGATCGACCCTCAGCCGGGCCCGCGTGCGGAGGATGAGATCGAGGGCGCCCGCCGCCTTTCGCCGGGCGTGATGGCGGCATCCTCTTCCACACGGGTGCGGGACTCCGGGGTGCTCTTCGCCGAGTCGCGAATGGCCGAACTGCTCGGTGAAGAAACTGTGCTTCTCGACGCCACCTTGGGCCCAGCCGCGCTGGCCGACGGCCTGGCCGCCGCGGCGGGGCTGCTCGGCGCGGACCTGGTCGTGTTCGTGGACGTGGGCGGCGACGCCCTCGCGCACGGCGACGAGCCCGGTCTGGCCAGCCCGCTCTGCGACGCCGTGCTGCTGGCCGCGGCGGCCCGCCTCGCGGAGCGCGCCTCGCCTCCCGTCCTCGGCGGGGTCTTCGGCATCGGCTGCGACGGCGAGCTGACTCCTTCCGAGGTCCTGGAGCGACTCGCCGAGGTGGCCGCCGCGGGTGGCCTGGCAGGTGCGCGTGGCCTCACGCCCGCGGTGGCCGAACGGATCGAGGAGGCGGTGAGGGTGGTGCCCACCGAGGCCAGCGCCCAGGCACTGCACTGCTTCCGCGGCGCGATCGGGACGGCCGCGATTCGCCAGGGCCGCAGAACGGTCGAGCTCTCGCCCGCGGGAGCGCTCACGTTCTACTTCGACCCGGTCGCAGCGCTGCGCTCCGCCGCGCGCCTGGCGGCCGCGGTGACCGACGCGCGCGACCTCGAACACGCGAACGAGATCCTGCACGGGCTGGGCGTACGCACCGAGCTCGACTACGAGCGTGACGCACTTCACACAGTTCGGCAGCCATCGAACTAACACTACGGGGTGTGATCGAACGCCTTCCAGACGGAGCCCCGGTCCTGATCCGGCCCATTCGCGCAGATGACAAGCGCATGCTCTCCGACGGTCTCCGGCGCCTGTCAGCCGACAGCGTGCAGCGGCGTTTTCTCACTCCGAAGCACAGCTTCAGCCGGGCGGAGCTGCGCTATCTGACCGAGGTGGACGGTCGCGATCATGTGGCCCTGGTGGCCGAATACCCCGCGGAGCCGGTGCGCCGCCTGATCGCGGTCGCCCGCTTCGTGAGGCTCCTCGACGACCCCGAGGCCGCCGAGGTGGCCATCACGGTCGCCGACAACTGGCAACGCCGCGGGCTCGGCTCGCTGCTCTCCGCACAGCTCGCCGCTGAGGCCCGCCGCCTCGGCATCCGCCGCTTCACCGCCACGATGGCCGCCGACAACGTCCCGGCCCACCGGCTGATGGAGCGGCTCACGGACCACCTCGAGCAGCACCACGTCGGAAGCGGCGTGGACGAGCTCGTGCTGGACATCGCCGCTTAGGCGACCTCCCAGGTCATTGAGCTCCCGGGCGTGATCCGATCTACGACACGTATGCGGTTCTGAATCGGATCACACCCCGGAAGCGAGTGCCGCCCGGGCTAGGCGACCGTCCAGGTCTCCCCTGAGTGCAGCAGTTCGTGTAGCTGCTGCGGCCCTACGTTCGCGCGAGCCTCCTCGAGCTCCCGCGCCAGCGCTTCGCCGTAGACCGGGCGCTTCAGCGAGCGGAAGACCCCGATCGGCGTCGGGCCGGTGGGGCGCTCCGCCAGGTGCGCCAGCTCGAACGCGAGGCTCGGATCGGTGCGCTCCGCGTCGTGGACCACGAGAGCGTCCTCGCCCACCTCGGCCACCTCCACGATCCGGATCCGGCCATCAGCGCCCCGGGCAACCCCCCGCTCCCCCTCACTGCCGAACCTAATGGGCCGGCCGTGCTCCAGCCGGATCTGATTCAGCTCGCGTTGTCCCTTGGCCCGCACCGCATCGAATGCGCCGTCGTTGAAGACGTTGCAGTTCTGGTAGATCTCGACGAGCGCCGCGCCCTCGTGGGATGCGGCCGCGCGCAGCGTCTCGGCCACGTGCGCCTTGTCGGTGTCCACGGTGCGCGCCACGAAGCTCGCCTCGGCCCCGAGCGCCAGCGACACCGGGTTGAACGGGTGGTCCTGCGAGCCGAACGGCGTGGACTTCGTGACCTTGCCCTGCTCGCTCGTGGGCGAGTACTGGCCCTTCGTGAGCCCGTAGATCTGATTGTTGAACAGCAGGATCTTCACGGGCACGTTGCGGCGGAGCGTGTGGATCAGGTGGTTGCCGCCGATCGAGAGCGCGTCGCCGTCGCCGCTCACGACCCACACCGACAGGTCGGGCCGCGACGTCGCAACGCCCGTGGCCAGCGCGGGTGCTCGGCCGTGGATGCCGTGCATCCCGTAGGTGTCCATGTAGTAGACGAACCGGCCCGCGCAGCCGATGCCGGTCACGAACACGATCCGGTCCGGCGGAATCCCGAGCTCGGGCATGAACGACTGGACCGAGGCGAGCACGGCGTAGTCGCCACAGCCGGGACACCAGCGCGTTTCCTGATCTGAGCTGAAGTCCGCCTTCGTCAGCATCGCGCCTCGATCTGCTCCATCATGTCGCGCGTGAAGATCGGCAGGCCGTCGACCTTCGTGAAGCTCTCGCAGTCCACGAGGAACTCGGCGCGCAGCAGCTTCACGAGCTGCCCCATGTTCATCTCCGGCACGAGCACGCGCTCGAAGGAGCGCAGCACGTCGCCGGTGTTCGCCGGCAGCGGGTTCAGGTGCCTGATGTGGGCGGTGGCGAGCCTCAGCCCCTGCTCGCGGCGCAGCCGCCTCGCCGCGCCCTGGATCGCCCCGTAGCTCGAACCCCAGCCGAGCACGAGCAGCGACGCTCCGTCGGGATCGTCCACCTCGATGTCCGGAACGCTCACTCGCGCGACCCGCTCGGCGCGGAGGTGCGTCATGTGCTCGTGGTTGGCCGACGCGTACGAGATGTTCCCGGTGCCGTCCTCCTTCTCGAGCCCGCCGATGCGATGGCGCAGGCCCGGAGTGCCGGGCACCGCCCACGGGCGCGCCAGGTTCGAGTCGCGCGCGTAGGGCATGAATCCCGTCGGGTCGGTGGCGAAGTCCGGGTCGATCTTCGGCAGCGAGCCCACGTCGGGCAGCTTCCAGGGCTCCGACGAGTTCGCCAGGAACGTGTCCGAGAGCAGGATCACCGGGGTGCGGTGGGTCACGGCGATGCGCGCGGCCTCGATTGCCGAGTCGAAGCAGTCCGAGGGCGTGCACGCAGCGATCACCGGCAGCGGCGACTCGCCGTGGCGGCCGTACAGCGCCATCAGCAGGTCGGCGGCCTCGGTCTTGGTCGGCATCCCCGTGGAGGGGCCGGCGCGCTGGACGTCCACGACCACGAGCGGCAGCTCGTACGCCACGGCCAGCCCGATCGTCTCGGCCTTCAGGTCCATGCCGGGGCCACTCGTGGCGGTCACTCCGAGGTGGCCGGCGAACGCCGCCCCGAGCGCCATGTTCACCGCCGCGATCTCGTCCTCGGCCTGGATGGTCCGCACCCCCAGCCCGTGGTGGCGCGACAGCGAGTGCAGCAGCTCGGAGGCCGGCGTGATCGGGTAGCTCGCGTAGAAGAGCCCGAGCCCGGACTGGATCGCCGCCGCCACAAGGCCATAGGCGAGCGCCTGCGTCCCGTTCACGTTGCGGTAGGTGCCGGGCGGCGCCGGAGCGGCGTCGACCTCGTAGTGCACGGCCAAGAGCTCGGCGGTCTCGCCGAAGTTGTAGCCCGCGCGGAACGCGGCGAGGTTGGCGGCGCCGATGGCGGGGGTGTCGGCGAACTTCTTGCCGATCCAGTCGACCGTCGGCTCCGTCGGGCGCCCGTACATCCACGAGACGAGCCCGAGGGCGAACAGGTTCTTGCTGCGAGCGGCGTCGCGCGCGGTGATCTCGTCGATGCCCTCGGTGGCGCGGACCGTCATCGAGGTCATCGGCACGCGGAAGAGCTGGTAGTCGTCGAGCGAGCCGTCGTCGAGCGGGTTCGACTCGTACCCGGCCTTGCGCAGGTTGTGGTCGCTGAACCCGTCCTCGTTCACGATCACCGTGCCGCCCTTCTCGAGCGTCCCGACGTTCGTGATCAGCGCGGCGGGGTTCATCGCCACCAGCACGTTGGGGTGGTCGCCCGGCGTGAGGATGTCGCGCGATGCGAAATGGATCTGGAAGGCCGAGACCCCGTGGGGCGTGCCCGCCGGGGCGCGGATCTCCGCGGGGAAGTCCGGCAGGGTGGCGAGGTCGTTGCCGACGACCGCGGTCGCGTCCGTGAAGCGGCTACCCGTGAGCTGCATCCCATCGCCGGAGTCGCCAGCGAAGCGGACGACTACGCGATCCAGCTTCTCGAGTGTTTTGCCTTCCATCAGGTGAGCTAGGCAAGAGTGTAGGATGCCGCGCCCCCGGAACGGTTGCGACTTATGAACGTCTCAGTACCCAAGGAAGTGGCCGCGGGTGAGCGCCGAGTGGCGCTGGTGCCGGAGGTGGTCGAGCGCCTGGTCCAGAACGGGCTTCAGGT
>DASUQG010000264.1:0-4942 GCA_036280695.1 Thermoleophilaceae bacterium | reverse complement strand
GAGGAGATGACGCGCGCGTTCATCAAGACGATGCGCACGCGCATCCCGCAGTACCTCAGCCTGCTCGACCGCAACGAGATCTGGCTCCAGCGCACGAAGGGCACCGGGATCGTGCCGATGGAGGACCTGCTCGCGCTGGGGGTCACCGGTCCGCTGCTGCGCGCCACCGGCCACCCGTGGGACCTGCGCAAGGCCACGCCGTACTCCGGCTACGAGAACTTCGACTTCAAGGTGCCGGTCGGCACCGTGGGCGACAACTACGACCGCTTCCGCGTGCGCGTGGAGGAGATGCTCGAGTCGCTGAAGATCATCGAGCAGGCGCTCGACGGGCTGCCCGAGGGGCCGTACATCACCCCCAACCGCAAGGTCGCACTGCCGCCGCGCCACGAGCTGGCCACCTCGATGGAGGCGCTGATCCATCACTTCAAGCTCGTGACCGAGGGCTTCCGGGTACCGCCCGGCGAGACCTACGCGGCGATCGAATCGCCGCGCGGCGAGCTCGGCTGCTACGTGCTCGCCGACGGCTCGGCCAAGCCGGCGCGCGTGCACATGCGCGACCCGAGCTTCGTGAACCTCCAGGCACTGCCGGTGATGGCTCGCGACCACCTGCTGGCCGACTTCATCGCCTGCGTCGCAATGCTCGACCCGATTCTCGGCGGAGTGGACCGCTGATGGCCGAGCGCATGGAACAGGTGGGCGACGAGGGCGCGCTGCGCGCCGCGCCGCTGCCCCCGGGCTGGGACGATGCCGTGGACCTCGAGGCGCCGCCGGCCACGATCCCGGACCCGGCCGAGGTGGACGTGCCGGATGCGCTGCGGATCGAGATCGAGCGCCTCATGTCGCTCTATCCCGATCGCCACTCGGCGACCCTGCCGGCGCTCGGCGCGGCGCAGCGGGTGCACGGTTGGTGCTCGCCGGAGGCGCTCCGCCAGGTGGCGTCCGTGATGCAGGTGACGCCCGCGTACCTGTCGAGCGTGGCGACCTTCTACGACATGCTGCGCACCGAGCCGGCAGGCAGCCGCTACGTGTACGTCTGCACGAGCGTGGCCTGCCATGTGCGCAACGCGAAGAAGGTCTACGAGGCCATCGCCGAGCAGGCCGAGGCGCAGGATCTCGAGGACGTGCAGCTGCGCGAGTTCGAGTGCCTGGGCGCGTGCGACATGGCGCCGATGGCGTCGGTGGACGGACGCTTCGTCGGGCCGCTCTCGAGCGACGACGCGCCGGAGTTCGTGCGCCAGCTGAAGGCCGGCGAGACCGTGCTGCCCGGCCGCGGTCTGGAGGACCCGGGCTACTCGATCCCGGTGCCCGCTCCGCAGTCAGACGAGCCGCAGGAGCACCCGTCCGTGCACGCCGCTGGCGGCGAGTGGCCGGGCGACGAGGAGCTCGACGTTCCGCCGGCCGAGGGCGCGCCGTCGCGCCGAAGGCCGATCGTCGAGCCGCTCCTGCCGGGCACCAGCGTGGCACCCGAGCCCGAGGAGGACGAGGAGTGAGCGAGACCCGTGTGCTGCTCGCGAACATCGACGAGCCCGACCTGCACACGATGGACGTCTACGAGCGGCTCGGCGGCTACCGCTCACTGCGCAAGGCGCTGCTCGAGATGACGCCGGAGGCCGTGCTCGCGGAGCTCGAGGAATCGGGGCTCCGCGGTCGCGGCGGCGCCGGCTTCTCGATGGGCAAGAAGGCGAGCTTCATCCCCAAGGGCTCGATGGACAAGTACCTCTGCTGCAACGCGGACGAGTCCGAGCCGGGCACCTTCAAGGACCGGCTGCTGATGCAGAAGAACCCGCACATGCTGATCGAGGGCTGCATCATCGGCTCGATCGCCGCCGGCGCGAACAAGGGCTTCATCTTCATCCGCGGCGAGTACGAGCTCCAGGCCGACATGCTGGACGCGGCCGTGGCCGAGGCCTACGAAAAGCAGTACCTCGGCGAGGACATCCTCGGCTCGGGGCACACGTTCGAGCTGGTCGTGCACCGCGGCCAGGGCGCCTACATCTGCGGCGAGGAGACGGGCCTGCTCGACGCGCTCGAGGGCAAGCGCGGCAACCCGCGGCTGAAGCCGCCCTTCCCCGCGAACCAGGGCCTCTACCAGGGCCCGACGCTCATCAACAACGTCGAGACGCTCTGCAACGCGCCGATCATCATCCAGCACGGCGCCGAGTGGTACAGGCAGTACGGCGAGGGCAACTCCACCGGGACGAAGATCGTCTCGGTGTCCGGCAACGTGCAGCGGCCCGGCAACTACGAGATCGCGCTCGGCATTCCCGTGCGGGAGCTCATCTACGACCTGGCGGGCGGTCCGCCCGAGGGGCGCGAGGTCAAGTGCTTCTTCCCCGGCGGCTCGTCGGCACCGGTGCTGACCAAGGAGCACCTCGACCTGCCCTACACCTTCGAGGCCATGGCCGAGGCGGGCTCGATGCTCGGCTCGGGAGCGATCATCGTGGTCGACGACTCCGAGCCGCTCGTGCCCCTCGCCCTGCGGCTGGCCGAGTTCTACCGCCACGAGTCCTGCGGCAAGTGCGTGCCGTGCCGCGAGGGCACCAACTGGACGGTGAAGATGCTGGAGCGCATCGACGAGGGCGAGGGAACGCCGATGGACCTCGAGCTGCTGGACCAGATCCAGGGCAACATCATCGGCAACTGCCTGTGCGTCCTGGGCGACTCGATGGCGATGCCGGTGGCTTCGATGCTGAAGCACTTCCGCGACGAGTTCGAGCAGCACATGGAGGAGGCGCGCAGGCGCCGTGACCTCGAGGAGCTGACGCCTCTGGCAGCGCCGGAGGTGGCCGCCGTGCCCGAGGCGGGACCGGTCTAGCCGATGGCGCGCCCCGAGCAGAACTGGATCACCTTCGAGATCGACGGCAAGCAGGTGCGCGCGCCGGAGGGCGCGATGCTCGTGGACGCCGCGAAGCACGGGGACGTGGAGATCCCCTACTTCTGTTACGAGCCGAAGCTCGGGCAGCCGGTGGGCGCGTGCCGCATGTGCCTCGTGGAGATCGAGGGCATCCCGAAGCTCCAGACCTCGTGCTCGACCCCGGTGCGCGACGGCATGGTCGTGGTCACGACCTCGGACCGCGTGAAGCAGGCGCAGAACGCGATCGTGGAGTTCCTGCTCGTGAACCACCCGCTCGACTGCCCGGTCTGCGACAAGGGCGGCGAGTGCCCGCTCCAGGACATCTCGTTCGGGTGGGGCGCCGGGCGCTCGCGCTACATCGAGCCGAAGCGCCACTTCAAGAAGCCGCTCGAGCTGTCGCCCCTGGTGGCGATCGACCGCGAGCGCTGCATCCTCTGCTACCGCTGCGTGCGCTTCTCGCAGGAGGTGGCCGAGGACCACCAGCTCGTGTTCCTCGACCGCGGCGACCACACCTTCGTCGGCACCCACGACGGCCGGCCCTACGTGGCCCCGTTCAGCGGCAACATCATCGAGCTCTGCCCGGTGGGCGCCCTCACCTCCACGGCCTACCGCTTCCGCGCGCGGCCCTGGGACATCGAGGACTCGGGGACGATCTGCACGCTCTGCCCGTCGCAGTGCAACGTGAAGCTCACGATCCGCGACGACGCGAAGGTCGTGCGCGTGCTCGCGCGCGACAACGAGGAGGTGGACGACGGCTGGCTGTGCGACAAGGGCCGCTTCGGCTACCAGTCCTTCGCCTCGCCGGAGCGGATCACCGCCCCGCTCATGAGCATCGGCGGCTTCCTGCGCGAGACGAGCTGGGAGCGCGCGCTCGAGACCGCGGCCTCGCTGCTCGAGCACTCCGGCGAGAGCACCGTGGCGCGCGTGGGTGGCCAGGCCACGAACGAGGAGGGGTTCCTGATGCAGCACCTGCTGCGGAAGGGGCTCGGCTCGCCGCATGTCACGGCGGGCCCCGTCGCGGCCAGGCCGTCTCTCGCGCGCGCGCTCGCGCGCGTGGATCTGTCCGCGCGGGTCTCGGACATCGACCACGCGGACGCCATCCTCGTCCTCGACACGGAGCTCGTGGACGAGGCGCCGATCCTCGACCTGCGCGTGCGCAAGGCGGTGCGCCGCAACCAGGCCCGGCTGGTCGTGGCCTCGAGCCGCCCCTCGACGCTCGATTCGGCGGCCGGGGCCGTGCTTCGCTTCAGGGCGGGCGCGGCGGAGGGCGCCGTGGCGGCGCTCGCGGCGGCGCTCGGCTCGCCGCGGGCGAGCGGCGCGTCGCTCGACGAGCTGGCGCGCCGCGCGGGCGCGACCACCGGCTTCATCCCGGGGCGGCCGCAGCTGGGCGGCGCAGGCCCCACGAGCGCCGCCGACGCCGTGCGCGCCGCCGCCGAGCTGCTGCGCGACGCCGGCGATGTGGTCGTGACCTGTGGCGAGCGCGTCTTCGGCGGCGAGCGCGGCGCCGAGGCCGGAGAGGCGCTGCTCGCGCTCGCGGGGGCGCTCGGCATCGCCAACAGGGCCGAGTCCGGCCTGATCGCGATCCCGGCGGAGACGAACGGGCGCGGGCTGCGCGAGGTGGGTTGCTCCTCGGCGCTCGAGCCCGGCCTGGCCGACGCCGCCACGCCCGGCGACCCGGATTCCGCCCGTGGTGCGCTGCTGCTGCTCGAGACCGACGCCCCCGAGCCCGAGCTGGCCCGCGCCAGCTCGGTGATCGCCTTCGCTCAGTTCCACACCGAGGCCCTCGAGAGCCATGCCGACGTGGTCTTCCCGGCCGAGATCTACGCCGAGAAGGAGGGCACGATGACCCACCCCGACGGGCGGGTGCAGCGCGTGCGCCAGGCGCTCGGGCGCCCCGGCGAGGTGCGCGCGGGCTGGAGCGTGCTCGCTGAGCTCTGCGAGCGGCTCGGCGCGGGCACGGGCGCGCTGTCCTTGCCGATGGTCACCACCCTCGTGGCAGAGGCCGTTCCGTTCTACGCCGGCCTGACCCTCGATGAGATCGGCGGCGACGGCCTGCGCTGGCAGGACCGCGACGCCGCGTCCGCGCTG
>DASUQG010000263.1:0-12736 GCA_036280695.1 Thermoleophilaceae bacterium | reverse complement strand
CCACGGCGAGAAGATGCAGCGGCTCTCCGGGCTGATGCAGGAGGTGACCGAGCGCGAGGTCGAGCGCTGGCCGCGCGAGCAGCCGCTGACCCTCCACCCGCGCCTTCAGGCGCTCACGCTCGAGATCATCCTGCGCGCCGTCTTCGGCCTCAACTCGGGGGAGCGGCTCGATGCATTGCGCGACCGTCTCACGCGGATCCTCGAGTTCGGGGACAGCCCGTCCTCGCTGCTGCCGGTGCTCCAGCGCGGCAACACGTGGCGCGAGTTCGAGCGGCGCCGCGCCGAGGCCGACGCGCTGATCTTCGAGACGATCGACGAGCGCCGCTCGGGCGGGAACGGCGACGGCGGCGGCGAGGGCGACGACGTGCTGGCGATGCTGCTGGCGGCGCGGCACGAGGACGGATCCCCGATGTCGCACCTCGAGCTGCGCGACGAGCTGATGACGCTGCTGGTGGCCGGCCACGAGACGACCGCGTCCGAGCTGGCGTGGGCGTTCGAGCGCCTGGCGCGCACCCCGGCCGTGGCCGCGCGCCTCACCGACGAGATCGACTCAGGCGACGGCGACGCCTACGTGACCGCCACGGTCCAGGAGACGCTCCGGCACCGGCCGGTGCTGCTGAACGCGGCGCCGCGGCTCACGATGGAGCCGGTCGAGATCGGCGGCTGGACTTACCCCGAGGGCGTGTGCCTGCTCGCGGACGCGTACCTGATCCACCACGACCCAGAGATCTATCCCGATCCCTACGCGTTCCGGCCCGAGCGCTTCCTCGACTCCCCGCCCGGCACCTACACCTGGATCCCGTTCGGCGGCGGCCGCCGCCGCTGCCTGGGCGCGAGCTTCGCCCAGCTCGAGATGAAGATCGTGCTGCGGGCCGTGCTCGGCACGAGCGAGCTCGCTCCCGCCGAGCCAGCCGAGGAGCACGGCCGCCGGCGCAGCATCACGCTGAGCCCGGGGGCGGGGGCGCGCATGGTGCTGCGCGCGCGCCGCGCGGCGAGGATGCCGGCGGCGGCGTAGCCCGCCGCCTCCCGAACTACAGCAGCGAGGACATCGACTGTCCTGCCTAGAGCACACTATGTGTGCTTAAAGCAGGACGGTCGGCGGAATTTACCCTTCC
This sequence comes from Thermoleophilaceae bacterium, assembly GCA_036280695.1. Lineage (GTDB taxonomy): Bacteria > Actinomycetota > Thermoleophilia > Solirubrobacterales > Thermoleophilaceae > JACVRW01. Next base: position 11,621 of record DASUQG010000263.1, on the reverse strand, counting down.
GGCCGGTAGGTCCCGAAGCTCCAGAGGTTGCCCTCGGGATCGCGGGCCGTGTACTCGCGGGAGCCGTAGTCGGTATCGCTCAGCTCGCGCTCGATCGTCGCGCCCGCCTCGCTCGCCCGGGCAAGGTGAGCGTCCGGGTCCTCGACCGCGACGTAGAGGGAATAGCGGCCGGCGCCCTGGTTGAAGCGGTCGTCGCCCTCGCCCGTCGAGCCGAGCATCACGTACTCGTCGCCGAGCCTGAGCTCGGCGTGCGCGACACCTCCGTTCTCGCCCTCGTGGACGGCGTGACGCTCGAACCCGAACGCGCGCTCCAGGAAGTCGATCGCGGCGCGGGCGTCGTCGTACTTGAGGACCGGAAATATGCTCTGCATTGCGCGGAAGGTACCGTGCGCCCGCCCATGCTTTCGAACACCCGGCCCTTCATCGACGAACTCCAGCGAGCGCTGCCCTCGCGGCCGTTCACGGTCGAGCTCTGGGACGGCAGCCGGCTCGCCTCCACGAACGGTGGCGGGCCAACGTTCAGCGTCCGCTCGCCGGAGGCGCTCGCGCACGCGCTGCGCGCACCGGGGCAGCTGGGACTGGGCCGCGCGTACGTCTCAGGAACGCTCACCGTGGACGATCTCGACGAGGTGCTCGAGCTGCTCGACAGCTGGGAGCCGCCGCCGCTCGATCGGCGCGCGCAGGCGCGGCTCGCGCTCGCTGCCCTGCGGGCGAGCGGCCTGATCCGGCCACCGGCGGTCCCGAAGGCGGAGCTGCGTCCGCGCGGTCGGCGTCACAGCCCCGAGCGCGACGCGCGCTCGGTGCGTCACCACTACGACGTCTCGAACGACTTCTTCCGGCTGATGCTGGGCGACTCGATGACCTACAGCTGCGCCCTGTTCTCACAGGGCGCGACGACGCTCGAGGAGGCTCAGGAGGCGAAGCTCGAGCTGGTCTGCAAGAAGCTCGCGCTGAAGCCGGGCCAGCGGGTGCTCGACGTGGGCTGCGGCTGGGGCAGCTTCGCGATGCACGCGGCCGAGAATCATGGCGCGCACGTGGTGGGCATCACGCTCTCGGAGCCGCAGGCCGCGCTCGCGCGCCGGCGCGCCGAGGAGCGCGGGCTCGGCGAGCGCGTCGACATCCGGGTGATGGACTACCGCGAACTCAGCGGGGAGCCCTTCGACGCGGTGGCGAGCATCGGCATGGTCGAGCACGTGGGCTCGAACCAGATCGACGTGTACGCGCGCCAGGTGGCGCGCCTCGTGAAGCCGGGCGGGCGCGTGCTGAACCACGGGATCGCCCGGCTGCGGAGCGGCGACCCCGAGGCGGGCCCGTTCTCCGAGCGCTACGTGTTCCCCGACGCCGCCCCCCTCCACCTCTCCCGGATCCAGCTGGCGCTCGAGCGCGCGGGCCTGGAGACCGAGCACGTGGAGGGCCTGCGCTCGGACTACGCGGAGACGCTGCGCCACTGGGCGGCCAACATCGACAAGAACCTCGACGAGGCGACCCGACTGGCCGGGCCGGAGCGAATCCGCGTCTGGCGGCTCTACCTGCGCGCGGCGCGGCGCGGGTTCGAGAGCGGCTTCACGTCGATCTACCAGGTGCGCTGCTCGCGGCCTACCGCCTGAGCGCGGCCACCAGCAGGTCCGACGCGCCCATCATCCCGCCCAGGTTGGGATGGATCGGCGCGGCGGCGTTCACGGGCACCACCGGCTCGACCCAGCGAACCACGGGCAGCTGGCAGGCGTCGTGGCCGATGCTCGCCGTGTACCAGTCGATCAGCTCCGCGCCATTGGCCGCGGCCTGAGCGGCCACCATCGCGTTCAGCTCCTTCTGCTTCGCGCGCACGTAGGGCACGTCGCCATCGGTGATCGGCATCTGCGGCCAGCAGCCGGGGCCCGTGTCCGGCAGGATGGCGGCGTAGTTCACGAACAGCACGCGGGCCTTGGGCGAGCGCTGGTGGATGCCCTGGATCACCGCGGCCACGAGCGGCGCGGTGGCCTGGATGCGCTCGCTGATCTCGTCGCGGCCGTCGTGCACGTACCTGTCCTGGCAGGGCGTCCCCTCGTTCGTCGTGCTCGTGCAGTCGCGGGCGATGCTCGAGAAGCCGATGTCGTTGCCGCCGATCTGGATCGTGACGATCCTTGTCTTCGGGGTGAGCGAGTTGAACTGCGGCGGGTTGGGGCCGTCGGGATCGACGTTCTGCGGGTTCGTCATGTCCTCGGTTTCGGCGCCGCTGCAGCTCGGATCGGTCAGTGCGAGCCCCAGCTGGCGCGACGCGAGGTGCGCGTAGTTGTTGTTCGACTTGAGGCAGCCGAAGGGCGGTATCTGAAGCGGGATCAGGGGGCCCGCCGCATACGAGTCGCCGAGCGACACGTACTGCGTGTCCGCCGAGGCCGGCGCCGCCAGCGCCAGCATCGTGATGAGTAGTGCCAGTAGAGCCCGACCCCGCCTGATCATGCGCACGTTGTTCCCAGTGCGAGTCGCCGGGTAACCGGGGAACCGTCAGCGGTCAAGGAGGTGCTCGAGAAGTCGCCTTTCGATCCCCCAGCGCGCGGGGTGTGGCGGGTTCGTGTTCGCGTCCGGTGCGAATCGCGATACCCCCTCGTCCGAGCCGCCGAGAGGCGTGTTGTCGACCGGGCTAGGCGAGTCTCTCCCGCTTGGGACCAGAAACTCGCCGAGCACCCTTCAATGCTGTGGTTTGCACAGCAGGTGGCAACGGCGCGGCGCGCTAGCGAGCTGAGCGCGCGGAGCGGCGGTTGCCGTGCCCCGAGCGCCGCGGTCCGCGACTCGGGCGCGGCTTTCCGTGCCCGCGCCCACCCGCGGCGCTGAGGCCGCTCTGCTCGAACTGGGCGTGCAGCCTCAGCTCGTGCGCGATTCGAGCCACGTCGTGCGCCTGGTCGTGCATCACGAACGTCACGCCGACGCCGGTACGGCCCGCGCGGCCGGTCCGGCCGACGCGGTGCACGTACGTGTCGCGGTCCTCGGGGGCGTCGAAGTTCACCACCTGCGTGATGTCGTCCACGTCGATGCCGCGGGCGGCCACGTCGGTGGCCACGAGGGCGGCCACGCTCCCCTGGTGAAAGCGCCTGAGGGCCTTCTCGCGCTGCGACTGTGACTTGTCGCCGTGCATCGCGGCCGCCTCCACGCCCTGCTTGGCGAGCCGCTTGACGAGCCGGTCAGCACCGCGCTTGGTGCGCACGAATACGAGCGTGCGCCCGGCGTCGTCGCCGCGCAGCACGCGCACCAGCGAGTCGAGCTTGTCCTCGTGCGCGACCGCCACGAAGCGGTGCTCGATGTCGGCGGCGCGCTCTGCCTTGTGGGCATGCTCATGCCGGCGCGCATCCCGCGTGTACTCACGGGCGATGCGGCCGGCCTCTCCGTCCAGCGTGGCGGAGAGAAAGAGTGTCTGTCGCTCGCGCGGCACCTGGGCCACGATCCGGTCGACGGCCGGGCGGAAGCCCATGTCGAGCATCCGGTCGGCCTCGTCGAGCGCGAGCACCCTCACGCGGTCTAGCCGGACGGCGCCGCGCGCGATCAGGTCCTCGAGCCGGCCGGGGGTGGCCACGATGATGTGCGCCTTGCGGGCGAGCTTGATCTGGCGCTCGAAGCCGACGCCGCCGTACACGGCGGCCACGGAGAGGGCGCGCGCCGTTGCGATGTCCCGGATCGCCTCGACGATCTGGCTGGCCAGCTCGCGCGTGGGCGCGAGCACCAGCGCCGCGGCGCGTGCATCGGTGGCCTCGATCCGGTCGACCAGCGGGACGCCGAGCGCGAGCGTCTTGCCCGACCCGGTCGGGGACTTCACGAGCACGTCGTGACCGGCCAGCACGTCGGGGATAACCGACGCCTGAACGGGAAACGGACTCTCCAGGCCGCGCCCCGCGAGGGTTCGTGCGACCACCGGCGATACGCCGAGGTCGGCGAAGGACTGCTTGTTCATCTTGCTCCTGACGGCGGCCGCTCAAATACGACCGCTAGCTATCTGGGAGATTCACCTGACCCAGATCGCAACTGCCACCGGAGACGAGAACCTCGCGGGCGACGGCGTCACCCACATCGGGGACCGTAGCAGGCACGTAACCAGATGCCGCCTGTTTGGGTAGGGTCCTGCAAGGGCAGCGGGGCCCCACGAAAACGGAGGCGCTGAAATACAGGTGACAACGCAGCTTGTCGTAGAACCCGTTGGGCCAACACCGGACGACATCCAGCCCGTCAAGAACGAGACGGCGGACCGGATCGCCACCGGCACGATCACCGCGCTTCCGTTCTTAGCGCTCGGGATCGTCTGCTGGCAGCTCTGGAACTCCTGGCTCCACTGGAGCGACGTGGCGGTGTTCCTGACCATGTACCTGATCTGCGCGATGGGGGTGACCGTCGGCTTCCACCGCCACCTCACGCACCGCAGCTTCAAGGCGAAGAAGCCCGTGCGCGCCGCACTGACCGCAGCCGGCTCGATCGCCATCGAGGGCCCGGTGATCTCCTGGGTCGCCGATCACCGCAAGCACCACGCCTTCTCGGACCAGGAGGGCGACCCGCACAGTCCCCACGTCGGGCACGGCACCGGCTGGAGCGGCGCGCTCCGCGGCCTCTTCCACGCGCACGTCGGCTGGCTGTTCATCCACACCCAGCGCGGCAAGCGCGACCGCTACGCGCCGGACCTGATCGCGGACCCGCTGATCAGCTTCTTCGACCGCACGTTCCTGTTCTGGGTCTTCGCCGGACTGGCGCTGCCGTTCGGGCTCGGTTACCTGATCGGCGGGACGCTGATGACGGGGCTCACCGGCCTCCTGTGGGGCGGCGGCGTCCGGATGCTCGTGGTGCACCACGTGACCTACAGCATCAACTCGCTCTGCCACTTCTTCGGCCGCCGCGACTTCGCGACCGGCGACGAGTCGCGCAACCTTGCCTGGCTGTCGCTGATCACCTTCGGGGAGTCGTGGCACAACAACCACCATGCCTTCCCGACCTCCGCCCGCCACGGGCTGCGGCGCTGGCAGATCGACCCGTCGTGGATGGTGATTCGCGCCCTCGAGGCAATGGGCCTCGCGTGGGACGTCGTGCGCGTCGACGAGCGCCGGCGGGCGCGCAAGGCACTGCCCGCCGACGCCTCGTAGACGCGGACCTCAGTCCGCCTTGGGCATGAGAACCCAGAGCGCGATGTACGTGAGCGGAGTGGTGAGGAGCACGCCGGCCACCGCGAATACGCGCATGGCGAACGGGTTCACCTCGTACTGACGCGCGAACGCGCCGGCCACACCGGCCAGCACCCTGTCCTCGCGCCTTCGCGCCAGGCCCTTCTCCGCGAACCACGCACGAGCCCCCTCGAGGGTGTTGTGCCGGATCGTCTCGTTGGTTGCTTCCATTCTGTTCTCTCCTTCTGTGGTTGACATGAAGGGAGCATGGCGGCGCAGCGGCCCGCCGGACAGGGGGCCAGCAGGGGTCTGCGGGGTGCGGATACCCGCCGGGGCCGTCCCAACAGGAGTAGTCTGGAACGTCTGATGACTGACGCCGCCTGGAAGGCCGAGAAGGAACGGATCGCGCAGCGCAACGAGGAAACGCGCAAGGCGGGTAAGAAGGAGCGCGAGACGCAGGAGCGCGAGCGCGCGGAGCGCCGCCGCGTGGCGGCCGCCCGCCGCGACGAGGCAGCCCGCGAGAGCCGCCGGGGCTAGAGCGCGCGCAGCGCGGCGGTCACCGTCGCGGCCGCCAGCACGCAGGCCACGATCGAGCCTGACCGCCAGATCACGAGCCCACCCACCGCGACCCCGCCGGTGTCGGCCTCCAGCGCGAGCTGGTCGCCCTCGGCGAGGGCCTGCGTGGCGACGAGCGCTGCGAGCAGCGCCGGCGATAGCAGGATGACGACGCTCGTGAACCAGGTCGGCAGCTCGCGGCCGCCGAGCGCGACGGGTCCCGCCGCCTTGATCGCAGCGGTCACGAGGGCGCAGCCCACGATCGTCATCGCGCCCGTGCTCATCTCGGCTCCCCCTCCGCCTCCTGGCGCTCGCGCACGTCCGCTCGGGCCCGGCGCGTAAGCCCGACCAGCGCCGCCAGGCTCGCGACGAGGACCGGCACTCCGGCCGGAGTGAACGGCACCAGTGCGAGCGCGATCCCGGTGCCGAGCGCCGCCACGCCGCGCGCGCGCCGGCTGCGGAGCTCGTTCAGGAGCAGCCCGAAGAAGAACGCCGGGAAGATCGCATCGAGCCCGAGCTTGTCGGGGTCCCCGAGCGCGTCGCCCCAGAGCGCGCCCACCGCAGTGCCGCTCACCCACGTGACGTACGCGATCGCGGACGCCCCGAGCAGCAGGTGCTCGTCGAAGGTTCCGTCCCCGCGGGACGACAGCGCCCACGAGTGGTCGACGACGGCCTGACCCTTGAGCGCGCGCCTGATCGGCCCGCCGCTGAACGACGGCCCGACGGCGGCGCTCATCGGCAGAAAGCGCGAGTTCATCAGGGCGGCGGCGGCCACGGCGGCTCCCGCGCCCCCGCCCTGCGCGAGGATCGAGATCGCCGTGAACTGGGCGGACCCGGCGAAGACGATCGCGGACATGATCACCGCCGCAAGATCCGAGAGCCCCGCCTCCTCCGCGAGAATCCCGAACGAGATCGCGAGGATCCCGCCCGCGACCGCGAACGGCGCGCCGACTCGCAGGCCCTCGCGGAACCCCCTGCTGCGGGCGAGCGTCTTCAGTTCTCGACGAAGTAGCTGCCGGACTCGCCGCTCGAGAAGTAGCGCGCGGTCACGGTCTTCTTGCGCGTGTAGAAGTCCACCGCGTCCGTGCCGTGGGCGTGGAGGTCGCCGAGGAAGCTGTCCTTCCAGCCGCTGAAGGGGAAGAACGCGACGGGCGCCGCCACCCCGATGTTCACGCCGACCATGCCGGCCTCGACGTCGTGCCTGAACCTGCGCACCGCCGCTCCGGACTCGGTGAAGATCGACACGCCGTTGCCGAAGCGGCTCTTGTTCACGGCTTCGATCGCCTCGTCGAGCGTTTCGACGTGGATCAGCGACAGCACGGGGCCGAAGATCTCCTCACGTGCCAGCTCCATCTCCGGCGTCACGTTGTCGAGGATGGTCGCGCCGATGAAGCAGCCCTCGGAGAGGCCGGGATCGCGGCCGTCCACGACCAGCTCGGCGCCCTCGCCGATACCGCGGTCCACCGCCGCGAGGATGCGCTCGCGCGCGGCCTGGGACACGACCGGCCCGAGCTCGTTCTGCTCGTCGAGCCCGTCGCCCACGCGCACCGCCGCGCTCGCCTCCTTGAGCGCGGGCAGCAGGCGCTCGTGCGCCTCGCCCACCGTCACCACCACCGAGCCCGCCATGCAGCGCTGCCCGGCGGCGCCGAAAGCGGAGCCGATGATGCCGTTCACGGTCTTGTCGATCACGGCGTCCGGCATCACGACCATGTGGTTCTTCGCGCCGCCGAGCGCCTGTACGCGCTTGCCCGCCTTGGCCGAGCGCTCGTAGACGATCCTCGCCACCGGCGCCGAGCCGACGAACGAGACGGCGTCGATCCCCGGATGGTCGAGGATGCCCTCGACCACCTCGCGGCCGCCGTTCACCAGATTCACGACGCCGGGCGGGAGGTCGAGCGAGTCGAGCACGTCGAACGCGATCTGCTGCGTGAGCGGCACCTGCTCGGAGGGCTTGAGGATGAAGGTGTTGCCGCAGCCGATCGCGAACGGCAGGAACCAGAACGGCACCATCGCCGGGAAGTTGAAGGGCACGATCGCCGCGCAGACGCCCACCGGCTGGCGGATGGTCTCGGCGTCGATCCCGCGCGACACGTCCTCGAGGACGCGACCCTGCATGGTCGTCGGGATCGCGCAGGCGGCCTCGACCATCTCGATCATGCGCGCCACCTCGGCACGGGCGTCTGCGATCGTCTTGCCCATCTCGGTCGTGACCGAGCGGGCGAGGTCCTCGCGGCGGGCGTCGAGGCCCTCGCGGAGGGCGAACAGCTTGCGTGCCCTGGCGATCACCGACACGTCGCGCCACGCCGGCAGCGCCGCGCGGGCGGCCTGGACCGCCGCATCGAGGTCGGCCGAGCTCGACAGCGGCACCCTCGCCAGGACCTCGCCGTTCGCCGGGTTGGTCACGTCGAGCTGGTCGGAGGAGGCGGCCGGGGTCCACGATCCGCCGATGTAGTTGTCGAGCACTCGGGTTGCGCCGTGCGCCAAGCCGCGGCCGCTGCCCGCGGCGCGGCGATCGTTTCCAGTGACGGTCATGGCTTCAGCATCCATTCATGGTCGGGTCCCTGTCGCGCACGGCCAGCGTCCCATCGAGATTACCGTCGCCGGTGTAGACACGCTGGAGCGGCGGCACACCCACCGCGGCTGAGAAGAGTGGACCGGGGGCCGCCCTTCAGGGAAGCGTCGCCGGCTCGTCCGCGGGCTCGCCCTCGGGGAGCTCCCGTTCGGCGGGCTCGCCCTCGGGGAGCTCGTGCCCGGAGGCTTCGCGCTCGGGGAGCTCGCGCCGGGGGCGCTCGGTCGCCTCGGCGCCGTTTGCGGCGCCGCCCTCGAGCAGCGGTCGCAGCACGTCCATCGGTAGCGGGAAGACGATCGTGGTGCCCTGGTTGGCGCTGATCTCCGACAGCGCCTGGAGGTAGCGCAGCTGGATCGTGACCGGGTTGGGGCGGATCACCTCGGCCGCGTCGGCGAGGCGGTCGGCCGCCTGGAACTCGCCCTCGGCGTTGATCACCTTCGCGCGCCTGTTGCGCTCGGCTTCGGCCTGGCGGGCGAGGGCGTGCTGCATGCGCTCGGGGATCTCCACGTCCTTGATCTCGACGATCGTGACCTTGATGCCCCAGGGCTCGGTCTGCTCGTCGATGATCTGCTGGAGGTTCTCGTTCAGCCGCTCGCGCTCCGAGAGCAGCGCGTCCAGCTCGGCCTTGCCGAGGACCGAGCGGAGCGTGGTCTGGGCAATCTGAAGCGTGGCCGCCATGAAGTCCTCGACCTCGAGCACGGAGCACTTCGGGTCGATCACGCGGAAGTAGGCCACGGCCGCCACGCGCACGGGCACGTTGTCGCGCGTGATCACCTCCTGCGGCGGGATCCGAAGCGTGACCGTGCGCAGGCTCACGCGGACCATGCGGTCGACCGCGGGGATCAGCAACACCAGGCCAGGGCCCTTCTGGTCGATCACGCGACCGAGCCGGAACACGACGCCGCGCTCGTACTCGCGCAGCACCCGCACCGAGGCACCCGCGAGCACGATGGCGGCCAGGGCCGCCACCAGAACAACGATCAGGACTACGGCTATCACGGCTCCTCCCATTCCTCTGCTCTGCGCACCGCGAGCGTGAGTCCGCTCACGCGCTCGACCACCACCGCATCCCCCGCGGCCAGCTCCTCCTCGGCGTCCGGCCAGCTGGGCTTGGCGCGCCATAGGGCGCCGTCCACGAAGACCTGCCTGTCGCCGTCCTCCCAGCGCCGGACCACACCGGTCCGGCCGCTGAGGGCCTCCCGCCCGGACGCGGCTCGAAGCCGCCGGGTGGCGAGGCCCTTGCGGGTGGCCACGGCGAGCCAAAGTCCCGTGACGGCCGTCGCCGCCAGGACCGCGGCGATCACCACGGCCACCGCTCCGCCCGAGGCACCGATCGCAAGCGCTGCACCGCCGGCGAGCGCGACCCCGCCGGCCACGCCGAGGGCTCCTCCGGGCACGTGCGCCTCCGCCACCAGAAGGGCGGCTCCGACAACCAGGAAAGCCACGCCAAGCTCGACCATCTCGCTCTAACTGAATCGTACGCCCCCGCCCCACTCCGCACCGGAATTTGGCGGCTCATCGCTACAGTGCCCCGGCTTGCGCTCGCCCCGAAGAAACCGCCTCACGCGGCGCGACCTCATTCGCTACGGCGGCGCCGGCGCCGCGGGCGCCGCCGCGCTTGCGGCCGCCGGCTGCGACCTGACGGACAGCGACTCCGACGAGCCGCGCGCCCAGAAGGTCGTGACCCGCGACGACGACCCGATGAACGTGCTGCTGATCGTGACTGACAGCACGCGACGCGACTTCGTGAGCGCCTACGACGGCGACGAACGCGCCCACACGCCGAACCTCGACACGCTCGCCAAGGAGGGGCTTCGCTTCGACCGCGCGGTGCCCGAGGCGATGCCCACGGTCGCGGTCCGGCGCGCGCTCCTCACCGGCACGCGCTCGTTCCCGTTCCGCGACTGGAAGGTCGCGCCGAAGCTGCCTCAGTTCCCCGGCTGGAGCCCGATCCCGGCGTACAAGCGCCTCTTCACGGAATACATGGACCTGGCCGGGATTGAGACCGCGTACGTGACGGACAACCCGTTCCTGGTCGGGCCGCGCTTCAAGCGCTTCCGCGGGACGCTCGACCACTCCAAGTCGATCTTCGAGCAGGGCGAGTACCGCAGCTGGAACGTCGGGATCGACAAGAGCCGGGTCGCGTCGAAGGAGCAGATCGCGAACTACCTCCTTCCCGCGCTTTCGGGCACCGAGGCGGAGAAGCGGATCGCGGAGAACGTCGGCTTCAACAGGGGACGGAGCGGCGACGACCTGTCGGGCGCGCGCACGCTGAAGGCCGGGATGGACGCGCTCCGCGAGCTCAGGGACAAGCAGCCGTTCTTCCTCGGCGTCGACGCCTTCGACCCGCACGAGGCCTGGAACGTGCCGACCACGTTCAAGCTGCGCTTCGAGGATCACGAGGGCGTGGAGCCGATCCTGCCCTTCAAGACGCCGTATTCGAAGGTCGAGGATCTCGACGTGACCGAGGAGCAGGTGGAGCAGGTGCGCGAGCTCTACGCGGGCGAGCTCACCTACATCGACGCCTGGATCGGCCGCCTGCTGAACCTGCTCGACGACCTCGGGCTGGCCGACAGCACGGTCGTCTACTACCTGTCGGATCACGGCATCCTGCTCGGCGAGCACGGCCTCATGGGCAAGGCCAACTCGATGCTCGGCAAGGAGATCCACTCGGTGCCGTACATGATCCGCCACCCCGAGGGCAAGCGCGCCGGCGAGACCAGCGACTACTTCGTCTCGACGCACGACGTGGCGCCGACCATGCTCTCGTTCCAGGGGCTCACGGTGCCCGGCAGGATGGAGGGCGAGGACCTCACGGTGTTGTTCGACGGCGCCGACCCGCCCGAGCGTTCGTACTGGACCACCGCGTACGCCGACCACGTGGCCGCGGGCGACGGGCGCTGGCTCCTGATCGCGGACAACCAGGGCAAGGAGAGGCGCCTCTTCGACACCGAGGAGGACCCCGAGGAGGAGAACGACGTGGCGGGCGACAACCCCGAGGTCGCCGGCCGCCTCTGGCAGAACATCCTGGACGACGCGGGCGGGACGATGCCCGTGTTCGGGAAGACCGGCGTCGTAAGGGGCTGAGGCCTACAGGCGAACCAGCGCCTGTGGGTTGAGGACGTTTGCCGGCAGCTCGCCCGCGAGGACGCTCTGGACTCCTCCAGACCATCCAGGCGGACGGCGGGACGACCGCACGGCTCCCCTCCTTCCGGCGCCCGGCGCGCAAGAAAGGTTCCGCCTAGTGCACACCTTGGCGCGGCAAACCTCCCAAGGAACAGTGCCGGAGGGGGTTACGGGTTGACCGCAGTTTGCGAAAAAACTTGACTGCGTGCCAATGGGCACAGTGTTGGGGCTTGCGGCCCCTTCGCCGGTGGGGGTGC
>DASUQG010000262.1:0-4238 GCA_036280695.1 Thermoleophilaceae bacterium | reverse complement strand
AGACGCTCGCGGTCCTCCGGGAGGAACCGGCGGTCGCCGTGGTGGGCACCCGGCAGGCGAGCCCGTACGGCACGGAGGTGGCGTACGCGATCGGGCGCGGCCTCGGCGCAACGGGGGTCCCGGTGGTGAGCGGCCTGGCGCTCGGCATCGACGGAACCGCGCACCGCGGCTGCGTCGACGGCGGTGGCGTGCCCGTGGCGGTCGTGGCGTGCGGGCCGGATGTGGTCTACCCGCGCCGCCATCGCGGCCTCCACCAGCGCGTGCGCGAGGAGGGTCTCGTGCTATCCGAGCTCCCGCCCGGCACGGAGCCGTATCGGTGGAGCTTCCCGGCGCGCAACCGCATCATGGCCGGGCTGGCGCGTCTGACGCTGGTGGTCGAGGCGGCGGACCCGAGTGGAAGCCTGATCACGGCGGACTTCGCCAAGGACCTCGGTCGCTGCGTGGCGGCCGTGCCCGGTCGTGTCACTTCTCGGATGGCGAAGGGCACCAACAGCCTGCTACAGGAGGGAGCAGCGCCCATCACCGGCACGGACGACGTTCTCGACGAGCTCTTCGGCGTCGGCGTGCGGCGAGCGCCGGATCCGCGCGGAGCGCGCGCGGCCCCTGGCGACCCGCTGCTGCGAGCGGTCCTGGCGGCTGCGGAGGGCGGCGCGTCCGTGGAGGCGATCGCCCGCAGCACCGGCCGCAGCGCGGCGCAGACACGCGCCGCCCTCGGCCGTCTGGAGGCCGACGGCTACCTCGTCCGGCGTGACCTGGGCGGGTGGGAGCGGGCGGCGTGTTGAGGAGCGAGGGCGGCGTGTTGAGGCGGCGGCGGGCCGCCGCCTATCCTGCCCTGCCGGTGGCCCCTGACCGTATTCCGCGGGTGCTCTCGATCGCCGGCTCGGATTCCGGCGGCGGCGCCGGCATCCAGGCCGATCTCAAGGCGTTCGCGCGCTGCGGCGTGCACGGGATGACCGCGATCACCGCCATCACGGCGCAGAACACGGTGGCGGTCACGGCGGTGCACCCGCTGCCGCCCGAGGTGATCGTCGAGCAGGTGCGCGCCGTCGCGGACGACATCGGCGTCGACGCCGTGAAGATCGGGATGCTCGGCACGGTCGAGACGATCGAGGCCGTGGCGACGGCGCTCGACCTGATACCCGACGCGCCGGTGGTCCTCGACCCGGTGATGGTGGCCGAGAGCGGCGCCCGGCTGCTCGACGAGGACGCCCAGGAGGCGCTCAGGACGCTGCTGGTGCCGCGCGCCGCGGTCGTGACCCCGAACGTGCCGGAGGCGCGTGCGCTCGCGGGCAGCGCGGACGCCGCCGACGGCGAGCAGCTCGCCCGCGCGGTGCACGCCCTCGGGCCGGCCGCCGTCGTGGTTACCGGAGGCCACCGCGAGCAGGCGGTGGACCTGTTCTTCGACGGCGAGCAGTTCGTGGAGATCGCGGGAGAGCGGTATGTGGACGGCGCCGCGCACGGGTCCGGCTGCACGCATTCCTCGGCGCTCGCCGCGCACCTGGCGCTCGGCCACACGCCGCTCGACGCGGCCAGGGCCGCCAAGCGCATTGCGTCAGACGCCGTCAGGGACGGCTTACGCAGCGTGGGTGAGGGCCCAGGGCCGGTGGACGTGTTCGGGGGCGAGTCGGGCCGCCGCAGGGGCCTCTAGACCGCCACGCCCTGCTCGTCGAGCCAGGCGCGCACGTTGCCCGGCGGCTGGCCGTCGTACTCGGCGCGGGCCGCCAGGCGGAGCAGGTCGCGCCGGTCGTCGTCGATCTCGTCGCGGCGGAAGGCCAGGTAGGTGGCCACCGCCACGGCCATCATCACGGCGGGGTCCTCGTCCTGAGGGTCGAGTCGACCCTTCAGCTCGGCGAGCTTGAGCTCGATGTTGCGGTGGCCGGTGACCGGCTCGTCGGCGTCCTCGACCGGCGGCAGCAGGTCGGCGACGCCGAACTGGCCGGCGGGGTCGGCGACCTCGACACCGCGGTGCACGACTTCGAAGAGGGTGGGCGGTGGACCATGAGCATCGGCTTGACGCATGGCTAGAGCGCTACCCATGCGCCCGCGTGCCAAACCGGCCGCGATCCAAAGCCGGCATCAGCCACCGCAGCGCGCGTGACATAATCGAGCAGGTGGCGGTGATGAAGTTCCTGCGCATGAAGCCCGGGCATGGCGAGGTGCTGCTTGCCGAGGGCGATCCCAGCGTGCAGGAGGACGAGGAGCGCCTCGTGGAGGAGTTCCGCCGCCAGCTCGACGAGGGCATGTGGGCGGCCGTCCCGGTCACGAACTCGGGCAGCGGCCGGCGTGAGGCGCAGATGGTGAAGGAGTTCGCCGACATCCCGCCCGAGTCCGAGCGCGTGATCTTCTTCCCGCGCGCCTCCGGCGGCTGACATCCCGCCCGAGATGCTGCTCGCGCTCCTCGCACTCGCTCTGATCGCCTTCGTTCTGGCCACCCTGCTCGCGCTGCCGCGCATCCAGCAGTGGCGAGCCGAGCGCGCGCATCGCGCGTCGCGCGAGCCCGTCGGCCCGTTCGACCAGCTCTACGACCCCGGGCGCGAGCGCCGCGCCGAGCAGCGCGCCCGCGAGCTGCTGCGCTCCTGCGTGAACGAGGAGGAGTGGGGGATGTACCGGGACCTCGGCTTCATCCGCGTCGCCGGCAGGCACGCGCGGCGCGAGGTCGACCACGCCTCGCGCGCCGCATACGCGTATTTGGTCTACCCGCACAAGCCGATCGTCGCCTACGTGCCCCAGAGCGGCCAGCTGCTCTCCGAGTACTGCGTGGAGTTCCCCGACCTCACCGGGAACGGCGGCCGCCACCGGCTGCCCGCGTCGGACGACGTGCTCGCCAAGTGGATGGCCCTTACCTCCGACGAGGACCGCGTGATCCGGCGCGCGAACATGCACCTGATCGGCCGCCAGCTCGACCCCGCCCGCGTGCGCCGCGACCTCTGGCGCCTTGCGGAGTGGGAGCGCAGGCGCGGCGACAGGCAGCGGGTACCGCAGAGCCACCAGTGAGCAACGATCCGCGCAGGCGCAGCCGGGTCATCCTGGACGGCCCGGACCGCGCGCAGGCGCGCGCGTACCTCAAGGGCATCGGGTTCGACGACGACGCCCTGAGGCGCCCGATCGTGGGCATCGCCAACACCTGGACCGAGACGATGCCGTGCAACTTCCACCTGCGCCGCCTGGCCGAGAAGGTCAAGGAGGGCGTGCGCGCCGCCGGCGCCACGCCGATGGAATTCAACACCGTGGCGATCTCGGACGGGATCACGATGGGCACCGAGGGGATGAAGACCTCCCTGGTCAGCCGCGAGGTGATCGCCGACTCGATCGAGCTCGTGGCGCGCGGGCACATGTTCGACGCCGTGGTGGCCCTGTCCGGCTGCGACAAGACGATCCCCGGATGCGTGATGGCGCTCGCCCGGCTGGACGTGCCGAGCCTGATGCTCTACGGCGGCTCGATCGCCCCGGGCCGCTGGCGCGGCAAGGACGTGACGATTCAGGACGTCTTTGAGGGGATCGGCGCCCACGCCGCCGGCGACCTCACCGACGACGAGCTCACCGACCTCGAGAACCATGCCTCGCCGGGGGCCGGCGCCTGCGGCGGCCAGTTCACGGCCAACACGATGGCCATGGCGTTCGAGGTGCTCGGCATCTCGCCGATGGGCAGCTCGATGGTCCCGGCGGAGGACGGCAAGAAGGGCAAGGTCGCCGAGGAGTGCGGCAGGCTCGTGGTCGAGGTGCTGGAGCAGGACCGCCGCCCCAGCTCGATCATCACCAAGCGCTCGCTGGAGAACGCAATCGCCGCGGGCGCGACCTCGGGTGGCTCCACGAACCTCATCCTTCACCTGCTGGCTGTGGCCCACGAGGCCGGGGTCGAGCTCGAGCTCGAGGACTTCGACCGGATCGCCTGGCAGACCCCGCTGCTGTGCGACCTCAAGCCCGGCGGCCGCTACGTGGCCACCGACCTCTACCGCGCAGGTGGCGTGCCGCTCGTGATCAGGAGGCTGAAGGAGCTCGGTGCCCTGCACGAGGACGCGCTCACCGTCACCGGGCAGACGATCGGCGCGGTCGCCGACGCCGCCGAGGAGACCCCGGGCCAGGACGTGGTGCGTCCCGTGGACCAGCCGCTGAAGCCGAACGGAGGCTTCGCGATCCTGCGCGGCAACCTCGCGCCCGAGGGCTGCGTGGTGAAGCTGTCGGGCCATGACCGCATGGAGCACGTGGGCCCCGCGCGCGTGTTCGAGCGCGAGGAGGAC
>DASUQG010000261.1:0-8182 GCA_036280695.1 Thermoleophilaceae bacterium | reverse complement strand
CGTGAACTTCCTCGCGGCGCAGCCGTGGACGAACGGCAAGGTCGCGATGATCGGTGGCTCCTACGACGGCACGACCGCCACGATGGTCGCCGCACGCGGAGAGGACGTGCCCGGCCTCGCGGCGATCGTGCCGATCGCGGGCATCAGCCGCTGGTACGGCTACGCCTACGGCGACGGCGTGCGCTACTTCCTCAACTCCGAGCGCCCGACCGACGAGGGGATCGACACGCCGCTGGCGTTCGACTTCGGGCTCGCCCGCACGCCGCCCACCGACCCGACCGATCCGCTGTACCCGGAGAAGCTCGCCAGCCGCGCCAACCCGTGCGAGTCCGCCGACCACACCGTCAAGGGCTACGACCGCACGCCCGACTACGACGCCTTCTGGCTCGAGCGCGACTACCGAAAGGACGCCGCGAACATCCGCGCCGCGGCGCTGGTCGCCCACGGCTGGCAGGACTACAACGTGAAGCAGGAGGAGGGCGTGGACCTCTTCCGCGCGCTCACGAACACGCCCTTCAAGCGGCTGTACATGTGGCAGGCCGGCCACTCGACCCCGGGCGCCGAGAACTGGCACCCGCTGCTCGACCGCTTCTTCGACCACACGCTGCTGGGCGTGGACAACGGCGTGGACTCAGAGCCGCCGGTGATCACCGAGGGCCGCTCCGCGACGCAGCGGAGCACGGGCTTCCGCACGGAGGCCGCCTGGCCGCCGCCGGGTGCGACGCAAACGACTCTGAAGCTCACCGGCGGCTCCTTCACGGATATGGCCACCACCACCGAGGAGCAGTCGACGCGCATGCCCGAAGCCGAGACGAACTGGCTGTTCTCCACGGGCGGGCCGCTCGCCACCACCACGCGCATGACCGGGTCGGCACGGCTAAAGCTCACGCTCTCGGTGGACCGCGACCACGCCCACCTGACGCCACTGCTCGTCGATGTCGGGCCGGATGGAACGACGAAGACCGTGTCCCGCGGGTTCCTGAACCTGCAGTATCGCAACGGCCTGGCGACGGCTGAGCCAATCCCGCCGAACGAGCCGATCAAGGCAACGGTCACGTTCAAGCCGCAGGACCAGACCTTCGAGGCCGGTCACCGCATCGGCGTGATCCTGCAGGGATCCAACACCGTGTGGGCGCTGCCGGACGATCCCGGTGCGACCTACACGGTCACCCGCTCAGCGCTGGCGCTCCCGCTCTCGTAGCTCCACTCGCCGGATCTTGCCGGTGAGCGTCTTCGGCAGGTCGTCCACGAACTCGATCTCGCGTGGGTAGGCGTACGCGGAGTGACGCTCGCGCACGTGCGTCTTGATCTCCTGCGCAAGCTCGTCGCTCGCCTGGTGCCCGCCGGTCAGCACGATGAAGGCCTTCACGATGTCGCCGCGGCGCTCGTCCGGCGACGCCACCGCCGCGGCCTCCTTCACGGCGGGATGCTCGACGCAGGCCGATTCCACCTCGAAGGGGCCGATGCGGTAACCGGCCGAGATGATCACGTCGTCGGCGCGCCCCGCGTACCAGACGTAGCCGTCCTCATCCATCGCCGCCGCGTCCTTGGTGTGGAACCAGTCGCCGCCGAACACCTCCTCGGTGTCCTCGGGCCGGTTCCAGTAGCCGATCGGGTAGTGCGGGTTCGAGCGCGCCCGTAGGCAGATCTCGCCGCGCTCGCCCGTCGGCAGCGGCTGCTCGTCCTCGTCCAGGATCGCGACGTCCCAGCCGGGCATCGGCCGACCCATCGAGCCTTCGCGCACCTCGACAGTCGGGAAGTTGCCGCAGAGGGGGTAGCTCTCCGTGAGCCCGTAGTAGTCGAGCACGGTCACGCCGAACTGGTCCCGGAACCAGCGGATCACCTCGGGGTTGAGCGGCTCGCCGGCTGAGCAGGTGATCCGCATACGGTCGAGTGGATAGCGGCTGCCTGCATCCTCCACCCCGGTCATCGCGCGCAGCGCCGTGGGGGTGGTGAACATGTTCTCCACGCCGTGCTTCGAGAGGAAGCGCAGGTGCTCCTCGGGGTCGTAGCCGCCCTTGCGCGCCTGCACGAGCGCCACGGCGCCGTAGCGCCAGGGGCCCAGCAGCGGGCAGATGCCTGCGGCCCACGCCCACTCGCCGGAGCCGTGGAAGAGCTCGCCGTCGCGGACGTCGTGGCAGAACTCGAACTCCTCGTGGGCAAGCAGGTAGCGGTGTGCGTGGAGGATGCCCTTGGCCAGGCCGGTCGTTCCTGACGAGTAGTAGAGCTGAGCCGGGTCGTCGGCCGACGTGTCGGCCGCCTCGTACTCGGGCGAGGCGGCGTCCATGGCGGGCTCGAAGTCGTCGCCCATCACCAGCACACGCTCGGCGAGGCCGTCCGGGATGCGGTCTCTGTTCGCCGCGTCCGTCACGACGAGCCTGGCGCCCGAGTCGCGCAACCGGTGCTGGATGCCCTCGTCGCCGTAGAGCACGGACATCGAGAGCAGGATCGCGCCGCGCTTGTAGGTGCCGAGGAAGACCGCCGCGGTCTCCGGCAGCGACGGCAGCAGCGTGGCCACCCGGTCCCCGCGCTCCACGCCGAGCTCCTCGAGCACGTTCGCGAACCGGTTCGAGAGCTCCTGGAGCTCTCCGAAGGTCACGCGGCGCTCGGTGCCCTGCCAGTCCTCCCACACCATCGCGAGGCGGTCGGGCTCATGCTTGTCGCACACGTCGCGGGCGATGTTGTAGCGCTCCGGAACGTCCCAGGAGTGCGCCGCGCACATCTCCTCGTAGCTGGCGACCTCGTACTTGCGCAAGCTCACAGAGTGGAAGCGTCTCACGTAGTGGATTAGGGTCGCAAGAGTGATTGTCGAGAGGAGGCCAGGATGGACCTGTACGTAATTCTTCGCCGCGACGGCTGGGGCTCTGGCGAGGAGCTCGAGGCGGCCGCAGCGCGCTCCACGCAGGAGGGCGAGCGCCGCGGCGACGTGCGCTGGATCCGCAGCTATGTCCTCGAGGAGGGATCGGGGCTCGGAACGGTTTGCATCTACGAGGCCGAGAGCGAGGACGCGATTCGCGGCCACGCCGCCGACGCCGACCTGCCGGTCACGGAGGTCGTGAAGGTGGCGGACACCGTGATCGTGCGCCCCGACCCCCAGCCGGCCGAGACGTCCTAGAAGCGCGAGACGCGCAGCGGCGCCGGCACGTCCGACCTGCCGAGCAGCGCGTCCGCGGCGATCCGGGCCGTGGCCGGTCCGGCCGATATGCCCCAGGGCCCGTGACCGGCCGCGACCCAGAGTCCCTGCTGGTCGGCCATCTCGCCCACGAGCGGCCGCCCGTCGAATGACTGCGGGCGGGCGCAGGCTCGCGCGCCGACCACCTTCGCGCGGCGCAGGCCCGGCACGAAGCGCTCGCCGCTGCGCCGCAGCGTCGGCGCCCAGGCGGGCGGGTCCGGCGCCTCGGGGCGAAAGGTCGAGCCCACCGACACCTGGCCGCCGGCCGGCACCAGGCTGAAGATCGAAGCGGGGCCGCCGGCGCCCACGGCCTCCACGCCCGCCTCCTCGAGCACGTGGCTGGGCGGCTCGTCCATCTCCACGTCCGCCACCACACCCCACACCGGCACGATCGGCCGCCAGGCGCGGGTCGGGTCGATCACCTCGGACGTCCACGGGCCCGCAGCCACCAGCACGGCGTCCGCCGGGCGCCGCACGCCCGCGGCGAGCACGCCTCGGGTGCGCGCTGAAATCACCCATGGCCAGGCGGTCTCGCCCTCGTGGAAACGCGCACCCGCCGCGTAGGCCCGCTTGGCGAATGCCCGCGTGGCAGCGGCCGGGCGCACCGGGTAGCCCGTGTCGAGCCGGCAGCCCCAGAGCCCCGGCCCCACCGCGGGCTCCACGGCGCGCAGGTCCTCGGACCCGAGCAGGGCAGGAGCGAGCTCCGGGCAGTCGCGCGCGACCTCCGCCGCGGACGGTTCCAGCACCGCCCGCTCGCGCGCCAGCATCAGCACGCCGCCCGGCTCGGCCGGAAGCTCGAAGCCGTCCAGCTCGCGGTAGTGGCTCAGGGTCTCCACATGAAGGTCCCTCAGCACGGGGTCGAACGGGTGCTGCACCGAGCCGGAGTTGCGCCCCGAGGCGGCGGCGGCCACCTCGTCACGCTCGTAGAGGTCCACCCGCGCGCCCGCCTCGGCCAGGAACGCGGCGGCCGCGCAGCCCACGATGCCGCCGCCGATGATCGCCACGTCGGCGGCGGCGCTCACTCCCCGCTCGCGTAGTCGATGATCGACTTGTCGATCAGCCACTCCACCGGCGCCTTGTCGTCGGTGTAGACGTCGCCGCCCTCGAGCGCCGCCTCGAGCCGGCGGGCGGCCGCGAGGGCGGTCGGCTTGAGGGCGCTCGGTAGCCCGGGGACGGCGGCCCGCAGCCGCTCCGCGGAGAGCGGTGCCTCGCTCGCCACGAGCAGCGTGTTCGTGTCCTCGATCGGGTCGCGCATCACGTGCGGGAACACCTCGGCGATGGTCGCCGTGAGCACCTTCTCGAGGTCGTCCTGGCCCTCCGGATGGCCGGCGTTCACGATCAGCACGCCGCCCGGGGTGAGGCGATCGAGCACGCTCTCGAAGAACTCGACCGTCGTGAGATAGAAGGGGATGTAGGGCTGGCGGTAGGCGTCGACGGAGATCACGTCGTAGCGCGCGTCGATGCGGCGCAGGAAGGGGCGCGCGTCCTCGTGGTAGAGGTGCAGGCGCGGGTTGTTCATGTCGAAGTACTCGCGCCCGATCTCGGAGAGCTCGGAGTCGATCTCCACGCCGTCAACGCGCGTGCGCGGGAAGAACTCCTCGTACGCGCGCGAGGTGGTGCCCGCCGCGTTGCCGAGGATCGCGATGCGCCGCGGGGCCTCGTCGCGGCCCGCGAACTGGAGCACGAGGTGCCCGTCCCAGACGTTGCGGGTGAGCACGGAGGCGGGGTCGCGCGGGCCGCCCGGCCCGGGCTCGCACTCGGCCTCGCAGACGGAGTGCTCCGCCTGGCCCTCGTTCAGCTCGAGCGCGCGCGTGCCGTCGGGGTACTCGATCACGCGCGCGTACTGGTACTCGGTCTCGGCCTCGTGGATCACGCGGCCGCCGTTCTCGGTGTCCGCCTTGAGCGTGCCCACGGGCAGAGCGATCAGAGCGGCGATCGCCGCGGGCGCCAGCGCCCAGCGGCGCACCGGCCGCAGACCCCAGACCGCCACGATCGCGATCGCCAGGGCGAAGATCAGGAACGTGCGGCGCGTGCCCACCAGCGGAATCAGGACGAGCGCCGAGATCAGCGTGCCGAGCAGCGAGCCCGCCGTCGATAGCGCGTACAGGCGGCCCGCGACCGTTCCGGCTTCCTCCACGGAGTGGACAGCGAGCCGGATCGCCCAGGGCGAGACCGTCCCGAGCAAGAGCACCGGGATCGCCACCAGCACGAGCACCGCCAGCAGCGAGCCGACGAACGCGCCGGCGGAGATCTCGTCGAGCGCGTCCACTGCCACGTCGAGCAGCGGGTCGGCCACGAATGGAACGACCGCCAGCATCACCGCCGCCGAGAGCGCGACCAGGCAGAGCGCGCGCATGTTCGGGTGGCGGTCTGCCAGGCGCCCGCCGAGCCAGTAGCCCACCGACAGCGCCACGAGGACGATGCCGATCGTGTTGGCCCAGACGATCGTGGAGGCGCCGAAGTAGGGAGCGAGCAGCCGCACGGCTGCGATCTCCGCGCCGAGCGAACCCGTCCCCACCACGAACACGAGGAAGGGCAGAGGAGGCATTGCGCTCCTCAACATAGTGGGCCTGGGCGCCCGGCCGCGGGCTACGGACCCGTGTACGGCGTGGCGTAGCAGGGCTTGCCGCCGCACACGTCCACCACCGAGCCGCCGACCTTCAGGAACTCGGACTTCTGGACGCGCGCACTCGGCGTGGAACGTACGTTTCCGTGTGGGTCATCGCCCGTGCGATTCGGCGTGTTGGTGGCGGGTGGGGCACTGGTCCCCTCGACCTGCGTGCCGACCGTCCTGACCGGACCGGTGTCCCACATCACGATCGCCGAGCCATTGAACGGGAAGCTCCCGATCGACGGGATCAGCTGGAACCGTCGCCACGGCGAGCGTCCGGCGTCGAGCGCGGGCCGGTAGGCGCGCGCGCCGATAGTGCGCGCCTCGACCTCGGCCGCGCTGTCCGACACCTGGTGGTCCCCGAACGCGACGTGCATCAAGACGGTGTGTCGCGGCGTGTCCGGCAGCGGGTCAGTCGTGATGTGGTGCGCGTAGCCATTCGCCTCCCCGCGGTCCCAAAGCAGCTGGATCTGAGCTAGCTCGAGCTGACGGGCGATCATGCTCGGGTAGCTGGGATCGATGATCGCCGCGTAGGTGTCGAAGTCCACGCTGCGCTGAAGCAGCGTGGAGTAGTTCATGCCGGGCACTCCCAGCACGGCGCGGTTGAAGTCGGGCGCCAGCGCGGTGAGGCTGCCGCCCATGATGCCGCCCTGGCTGTTGGAGTCGAAGAACAGCCTGGTCGTGTCGAGCACGCTCTGGCCGCCCTTCTGGAAGGCCGCGTTCGACGACAGCCCCTGGGGGTGGATCATCGCGCGCCCGAGGAAGAGCATGTTCAGGAAGCCCTGCTGCATCCGGTCGGCCATCGTGTTGAAAGCGGAGAGGTCGCCCAGCACCGAGATGATGTGCGGCACGTCCTCCTCGGAAAAGCCGGCCCAAGCCGTGGCGCAGAACACGAAGTTGTGCTCGTTTGACATCGACTTGATGTTCGACTCGTCGATCTGGGTCGCGTCGCCGAGCAGGCCGTGCCCGTACAGCGCGGAGCGCGCCTTCGGGGGCGATGCCGGATCCAGAGCCGAGCGCGGGATGTTGCAGAAGAACTTCGCGCTCATCGTGCCCATGCGGCGCGGCAGCCCCCGCCTGTCAAAGCGGAAGCTCCCACCGGGGGCGCAGCCGTTCGTCACGTAGCAGGGCACGCTGATCGTGCCCTCGACCTTGCGCGCGATGCGGTCGTCCTGGGCAGGCGTCAGGTCCGTGACCGAGTCGATGCTGAAGGCGGGCGAGCGGCCGGCCACCTTCAGGTCCCTGAGGTTATTGTCGCCGAGCGTCCTGAACGCGCGGTCGCGGATGTGGAGCATGCGGGCCGTGAGGCTGCGCTCGCTGGCAACGGTGAAGTCCCAGGCGAGGTAGAGGTTGCGGCGCTTGACGCCCGCTTTCCTGAGCGCGCGGAAGATGCGCCCGAAGTGCCGGCGGCGACGCTCGATCGGCCGCGCGCCGGTCTTGATGCGGTCGCGATAGATGCGGAAGCCGCGCCCGGCCTTGATCTCCCTGCCGTTCCCCCTCTTGAGGTTGCGCAGCGCGACGATGTAGCGCTCGCCCTCCTCGAAGTTGCGTGCCGGGCGGATGATCAGCGCGCGGTCGGCGGGCCGGTCCGGGTTTGAGTCGATCTCGGCCCAGATCGGATGCCGCCTGCCCGTGCGCGCGTTGATCACGACCACAGGCGAGCGCTTGGCGAGTCCGCGGCGCAGGTTGGTTAGCGGCGGCAGCTTGCTGCGCCGAACGGCCGCCGGCCTGTCAAGGCCCGGAACCTTCACGAGCATCGCGCTCCCGGGGCTGAACCCGTCGGCGCGGTTCATGTCCGTGGGATCGATCGGCTTGCCGTCCTTGTTGCGCGGCATCGCGGACTTCCTGAGCGCGAGCCGCAGGCCGGTGTCCGTGCTCGAGTCGCGCCTCGTGAAGTAGTCGTTCGGCCAGGGGAACTGGCAGACGGCGGCGCCGATGAAGTCACAGCCGGGCCTGACGTCCACCCCCGCGACCCTCTTCGCCGGCGCCCCCGCCGGAATCAGCAGCAGGCCAGTGATTGCCGCGAGCGCGGCTGCGAGTCCCTTCGCCATGGCGCGGCATCCTATCCGGCGGCAGGGCTAGGCTCGCCGAAATGGACCTCGCCGCGGCGGATCGCAGCTACCTGTGGCACCCGTTCACCCAGCAGCGCGGCTGGGCGAGCGAGGACCCGGTGATCATCGAGCGCGGCGAGGGCACCGACCTCGTCGACGTGCACGGGAACCGCTACATCGACGGCGTGTCGTCGCTCTGGTGCAACGTCCACGGGCACGCGCACCCGCGCATCGACGCGGCCGTGCGCGACCAGCTCTCGAAGGTCGCGCACTCCACGATGCTGGGGCTGAGCCACCGACCCGCGATCGAGCTGGCGCAGCGCTTGGTGGGGCTTGCGCCGGCCGGCC
>DASUQG010000260.1:0-3196 GCA_036280695.1 Thermoleophilaceae bacterium | reverse complement strand
GAGGTCGGCCGCGCGTTCGGTGTCACGCGCGAGCGGATCCGCCAGATCGAGAACAACACGCTGAAGAAGCTCGAGGGGCTCCCCGAGGCGCAGCGCCTCAGGGACGCCTCATAAACCACATCGTCGCGCCGCGGGGACCGTGGGCCCTGCCGATCTCCTCGAAGCCGTTGCTGGCGTAGTAGGGGACGTTCGCCGGGTTGGCCGTGTCGAGGTAGACGGGCGCCTCGGCCTCCTCGTACACGCGCGCGAGAAGAGCGCGGCCGACGCCGCCGCGCTGGTGCTGGGGGTCGCCGGCGAGGAACCAGAGGTAGACGTGCTCGGTCTTCGGGTGCCCGTGCTCCTGGATCGCCGAGAACCTGAGGCCGCGGACGATCGGCCCGGGCCCGGCGAGCAGGAAGCCGGGGAGGAACTTGAGCGTGGTCCTGATGGCGGGCGGCGGGTAGAGGCCGGCCGCGAACGTGGCGGCGACCCCTATCAGCCGGCCGTCGTCGAACGCGCCGTAGATGGGGCGCCCGTAGCGATGGATGACATCGAGCGCGGCGCGATGAAAGCGCCGCAGGTTGGAATGTCGCCGCCCGCGCCGATCAGGCCCAACCGCGACCCAGCCGGGATCTTCGATGAAGGCGTCGGCAAAGATCCGCGCAGCGGCGTCGTACTCGCTTGGGTCCAGTGGGCGAATGACTCCATCCACGTTGTACACACATATCGTGCATAAGTGATCACGCGTGGGCCCCTCTACAATCGCGTTCCCATCGCCTCGGGGGGATGTCCGAGCGGCCAAAGGAGTTGCGCTGTAAACGCAATGGCACTGCCTACGCAGGTTCGAATCCTGCTCCCCCCACTCCTCATCGCGCGCGGGTAGAACCGGCGCATATTTTTTCTGACCTGGGTACGTTCCGAGCGTCGGGCAAGGGGACGTACCAGGGGAGGCGTCATGAGGTTTGCAGGGGTAATGCGAGCTTTGCTCGCGGTTATGGCGGCGACGATGGTGTTCGCCGGCAGCGCGCAGGCCGTGGCGATCACGGGCAGCGCGGTCACCGGCAGCGCGGTCACGAGCAGCGCGGTCACGGGCAGCGCGCCCGCGCCCGGCACCTCGGGCGACGTTCCGTCGCAGGCAGAGGTCGATGGCGCGATCGCCGCTCTGAAGAACGGGACCGGCGAGATCGTCGAGCTCAAGGCCGAGCAACCCTCCTGGTTCACCCCTGAGCTCGAGCAGGAGGTCCGCGAGAACGGCATGGCGGCGGCGCCGGTTGACGCGCCGCTCCCGGGTCAGGCCGGGATCAGGCCGGGCTCGATGATGATCTCACCGTTCATCTGCACGATGAACTACATCTTCCAGAAGGGCGACACGGTCGCGATCGGCACGGCGGGGCACTGCATCGACGGCAACGAGCCCGTCGTCCTGCTCACGGTCGCGCCCACCGGCGGCAACCCCGTGCTCGTGGAGCTCGGCAGGGTGCTGCTCAAGCGCGACGCCGGCATCGGGCAGGACTACGCGCTCGTCGAGGTTCCGCCCGAGCGCCGCGACTGGGTCTTCCCGACGATCGCCGAGATCGGCGGCCCGTGCGGCACCTACTCCGGCGGCGACCCGCAGCCGGTGGCCCACTACGGCCACGGGCTCGTCGGCGGCTTCCCCGGCACGCCGCGGGCGGGCATGGGCTTCGAGCTCACCCCCGATCAGGAGCAGGACCTGAACAGCATCGTCCGGATCAAGGGCGTCGACTGGGACTGGGACGCCGACAGCATCGTCTGGGCCGGCTACCTCTACGGCGGCGACTCCGGCAGCCCGGTGCGGATCGGCCAGCTCCCGGCGGTCTCGAACCTCACGCACGGCATCGGGATCACGGGCCTCGAGCCCTCGGTCGTGGGCTGGGGCACCCGGGTGACAACGGTCACCAGCTCGGGCTGGACGCTCGTGAACAGCCCGCTGTGCCTGCCCGGCTCGACGGGCGATTCCGGCGGGAGCGGCGGTTCCAGCTCGGGCGGAGGCAAGGGCAACGGGAAGGGCCGCAAGTAGGGCGGGCGGCGCTAGGCTGAGCGTCGGCAACAGCGCCGACGTAGCTCAGCTGGTAGAGCACCTCCATGGTAAGGAGGGGGTCAGGGGTTCGAGTCCCCTCGTCGGCTCTCGGGAAACTGCTGGAAACGGCATTACTCGCTCGCCGCCGCTGGTCCGCGTGACGCGCGGGTCGCAGGGAAACGGCATAGCCTCTGTAGCTGTGGTGCCTCTGGTTCCCGAAATCCGGTTCTTGACGGTTGGAGGTCGCCGAGTCGCTTACGAGGTGGCCGGTGAGGGGCCGCTGTTGCTCTGCCCGGCGTGGTGGGTCAGCCATCTGGAGCTTGATCGGGGCGACCAGGCCTTCGCGCAGTTCTGGGAGGCGATCGGCGAGGGGTACTGCCTGGTCCGCTACGACCGGCTGGGCGTTGGCGTGTCGGACCGTGAGCTACGGGACGAGGATTTGACCGTGGACGGGGAGGTCGAAGTTATCCGCGCGCTGTTGGATGAGCTCGGCGCGGAACGGGTGGGCTTATTCGGCGGCTCCTCGGGCGGGTGTGCCGCGATCGCGTTCGCCGCGCGTTTCCCCGAGCGAGTCGAGCGTCTGATGCTCTACGGCTCCTACGCCGAAGGTCCCTCGATCTCGCCGCCGGCCGTGCGCGAAGCGATCGTCGCGACCGTCCGCTCGCACTGGGGCATCGGATCGCGGCTGCTGTCAGACATCTT
Organism: Thermoleophilaceae bacterium; assembly: GCA_036280695.1. GTDB lineage: Bacteria > Actinomycetota > Thermoleophilia > Solirubrobacterales > Thermoleophilaceae > JACVRW01. The sequence continues at coordinate 477 of DASUQG010000260.1, read as the reverse complement.
CCTCGGCGAGGTCAGCAGCCAAGAGCAAGAACGGTTCGCGCGGTTTCAGCGGCTGGCCGCCAGCGCCGACGCGGCGGCGAGGCTGCTCGAGCAGGTGTATCGCAATGACGTTCGCGACCAGCTGCCGCTGGTGAAGGCTCCCACGACGGTCGTCCACCGCCGCGAGGACCGCGCGATCCCGTACCGGCTTGGTCGCGAGGTTGCCGCGGAGATCACGGGCGCGACGCTGGTCCCGCTGCAGGGGAGTGCCCACTTCCCGTGGGCCGGCGACGCCGCTAGCGTGGTCAGGGCGCTGCGCGCGGTGCTGACGGCGGAGAGCCTGCCCGGGCCTTCGGTCCAGGAAGAACCGGCGGCGGCACTGCTGTCGCGACGCGAACGCGAGGTGCTCAAGCTCGTTGCGAACGGGCTCAACGATCGCGAGATCGCCGAGCAGATGATCCTTAGTCCTCACACCGTGCACCGCCACGTGGCGAACAT
>DASUQG010000259.1:0-5067 GCA_036280695.1 Thermoleophilaceae bacterium | reverse complement strand
CCTGATCATCGGCTCACAGGACGACGCCGACTCGCTGCACCCGCTCGGCATCGCCGAGGAATACGCCCGAAAGCTGCCGAACGCCGAGCTGGTGGTGGAGGACAAGGGCGACTCGCCGCTGGCCTGGCAGGGCGCACGGCTATCGAACGCGATCGCCGACTTCTTCGAGCGCGTGGGCTATCCCGCCGAACGACAGCACTGAACGCCGGCCATCCCGGGGGTTGGGCGCTTTCCATTGCGAGATGAAAATGAAAAGCGCCCAACCCGTGCCCGGCGGCCGCGCAGGGCGCTTCCTCAGTGCTTGTCGTACAGGACCGAGCCCAGGCGCACGATGGTGGCGCCTTCCTCGACCGCCACCTCGTAGTCCTGCGTCGTTCCCATCGACAGGCGCTCCAGTCCGTGCTCCGCTGCCAGCTCCGCGAGCCGGGCGAAGTGGCGGCGGTTGTCCTCGGCGCGCTCCACGAACGGCGGCATCGTCATCAGGCCGGTCACGGGCACGGGGCAGCGGGCGATGAAGTCGCCGAGCTCCTCGGGGGCGATCCCGGCCTTCTCATCCTCGCCGGCCACGTTCACCTGGATCAGCACCTCTCTGGCGGGGTACTGCTCGAGCTTCGATAGTGCGGAATCCGAGGCGACGGAGTGGATCAGTCGCACATTCGGCGCGATGTCCTTGACCTTCCGGCTCTGGAGCTGGCCGATGAAGTCCCAGGTGAACAGGTCACCGTGCGCTTCCTGCTTGGCCAGCAGCTCCTGAGCCCGGTTCTCGCCCACGAGCTCGATCCCGGCCTCCGCGAGGGCCGGGAGGTCGTCCGCCTCCACGTACTTCACCGCCGCGAGGATCTCGACGTCCGTACCGATCTGCTCGCGCACCCGCTCGAGGTTGCGCCGTACCTGCTCAGGATCCATCGCGCACGATGATGCCCGCCTGGCGGCCGGTCACGCCGTCGTCGCGGCGGTGGGAGAAATACAGCTCGGGGGAGCAGCTCGTGCAGCCGTCCACGTGCTGCACATCCGCCACGCCCGCCGCGGCGAGCTGTGCGGCGATCACGGCCCGCAGGTCGAGCATGCGCCCGGAGGCCGCTCCGTCAATGCTCGAAAACGCCTCCAGCACCTCGTCCCCCACGTCATAACAGCAGCCGCCAATACCGGGACCGACAGCGGCGGCGGGGACGCCGTCGAAGCGGGCGACCGCCTTCTCGATGATCCCGCCGGCGAGCGGTCGCCAGCCGCAGTGGAGCATCGCCACCTGCTCGCCGTCCGACAGCGCGACCGGGTAGCAGTCCGCCACCAGCACGAGCAGCCCGATGCCGGGCTCGCGGGTGAGGTGCCCGTCGACCTTCTCGAGGTCCTTGTCGCCCGGCTGCGCGTACGCACGGTCCGGCGGCGGACCGGTCCACTGCTTGAGATCGGTGCCGTGCACCTGCCAGCCCATCGCCATCCGCTCGGGCTCAACGCCGGCCGCGGCGGCCGCCCGGCGGCGGTTCTCGGTCACCCGCTCCGGATCGTCGGCGGTGAGGATCCCGAGGTTCAGCGACTCGTACGGACCCTCGCTCACCCCGCCCCGACGGGTGGTGAAGGTCACGGTCGCGTTCGGCAGCCTCACTGCGCGTGCTCCCGGGCGAGCAGCAGCGCCGTCTCGAGCTCCGCGTCGCGGCCCGACACGAGACCGTCGAGCTTGCGGTTGAGCGTCTCGTCGAGCGCGCGCCCCAGCGCGGGGCCCTCGGGCAGGCCGGCGGCGAGCAGGTCGGCCCCCGAGATCTCGAGCTGCACCGGCCGCAGGTCCGAGATCCAGCGCAGGACCGGCTCGGACGGCGCCCGCAGCGCCAGCGCCAGCGCGAGCGCCTCGAGCGGCTCGCGCCCGAGCAGGGCACGCAGCTCCGACGGAGAGTGCTCGCGCTCCCGCAGCGTCATCGCGATCCTCGGGGCCACCCGGGCGGCGCGCGCGGCCGCGTCGCGCTCCTCGCCCAGCAGGTGGAGGTCGCCGAGCCAGAGGTCGAGCTTCTCGGGTGCTTCCTCGATCAGGGCGGCCAGCGCCGTGATCGCGCGGTCAGCGCCGATCGCCGTGGCGCCCAGCGCCGCCGATGCCACGAGCTCCGGGTCGGGGTCGAGGTCGGGATGCAGCGCGCTGTGCACCTCCAGCTCGCGCATGCGCTCGATTCCGGCCGGCGCGTCGGTCTCCCGCAACAGGTCCATCAGCTCGTCGCGGATGCGCGCCCCCGACACGGTCGAGAGTGCGTCCGCCGCCACGGCCTCGCGGGCGAGGCGCTCCGTCTCCGGATCGAGTGCGAATCCGAGCCGCGTGGTGTAACGAAGCGCGCGCAGCAGGCGCGTCGGGTCGTCGAGGAAGCTGCGCTCGTGGAGCACGCGCACCACGCCCGCGTCCATGTCCGCCACGCCCCCGTACGGGTCGTACAGGTGACCGAGGTCGTCGCCGGTCAGACCCACGGCCATCGCATTGATCGCGAAGTCGCGCCGCCCCAGATCCTCAGCCAGCGACGCTGGCGTCACCCGCGGCAGCGCGCCGGGCTCGTCGTAGCTCTCCTGCCTCGTCGTGGCGAAGTTGTAGGTGCTGCTGGGCGTCTCGACGGTGGCCGTGCCGAAGCGCTCATACTCCCGCGCGTCGCTGCCGAGGCGCTCCGCCACGGCACGAGCGGCCGAGCGCGCATCGCCCTCCACGGCGATGTCCACGTCCTTCGGGTCCTCGCCGCGCAGAAGGTCACGAACCGCCCCACCCACCAGGTACGCCGGCGGCAGCCCCTCGAGCGCCGGCAGCAGCCGCTCCATCCCGGGAACGCGCCGCACGCGCTCGCGCATATCGCCCGGACCTGCGGTCATCAGAGCCTGACCGGGATCCCGGCTTCGCGCATACGTTCCTTGGCCTCGCGCACGCTGTGCTGACCGTAGTGAAAGATCGAGGCGCAGAGCACGGCGTCCGCGCCGCCCCTCTCCACGGCGTCGACGAGGTGGTCGAGCGTGCCCGCGCCGCCTGACGCGATCACCGGCACGTCGACGGCGTCGGACACCGCACGCGTCAGCGTCAACTCGTAGCCGTCCTCGGTGCCGTCGCGGTCCATGCTCGTGAGCAGGATCTCCCCCGCCCCGCGCTCCACGCCCTCGCGCGCCCACTCGACCGCGTCGCGTCCCACCGGCGTGCGGCCGCCGTTCACGTACACGCCGTAGGAGCCCTCGTCCTCGCGCCGGGCATCGATCGCCAGCACCACGCACTGCGCGCCGAACACCTCGGCCAGCTCGGACAGCAGCTCCGGGCGCGCCACGGCGGCCGAGTTCACAGACACCTTGTCGGCTCCGGCGTCCAGCACGGCCTGGGCGTCCGCCACGGAGCGCACGCCGCCTCCGATCGTGAATGGGATGAACACGTCGTCCGCGCAGCGGCGCGCCAGCTCCGCCACCGTCTCGCGCTTCTCGTGCGAGGCGGTGATGTCGAGAAAGACGATCTCGTCGGCGCCCTCCTCCTGATAGCGCACGGCCAGCTCCACCGGGTCGCCGGCGTCGCGCAGGTTCACGAACTCCACGCCCTTGACCACGCGGCCCTTGTCCACGTCGAGGCACGGGATCACCCGCCGCAGCAGCATCAGGCGAGCGCCTCCTGCCCCTCGCGCACGCCGAAGCGGCCCTCGTAGAGCGCCTTGCCGGAGATCACGCCGGCGAGGTTCAGCAGCCGCAGGTCTCGCAGCGCACGCAGGTCGTCGAGCGAGCCGATGCCGCCGGAGTACAGGAAGCGGCCACGCACCGCCTGCGAGACGCGCGTGACCTCCTCCAGGTCCGGTCCTTCGAGCATCCCGTCGCGGTCCACGTTCGTGTACACGAATCGGGTGGCGCCGCGCTGCTGCATGCGCCGGATCGCGTCCTCGCCCCTCACCTGGGTCTCGCGCGTCCAGCCGGCCACCGACACCATCCCACCGCGCACGTCCACTCCGACCAGGATGCGCGAGGTGAACGCCGACAGCGCCTCGTCGAGGAGGTCGGGGTCGGTGAACGCCGCAGTGCCCAGCACCACGCGGCTCGCCCCGGCGGCGAGCGCGCGTCGGATCGAGGCGATCGAGCGCAGGCCGCCCCCGAGCTCCACCGGCACGTCCAGCTCCGAGCTGATCCGCTCCACGTGCTCCAGGTTCACCGGCTCGCCCTCGCGCGCGCCGTCCAGGTCCACCACGTGCAGGAAGGTCGCCCCGGCCTCCACGAACGAGCGGGCGGCCTCGAGCGGGTCGTCCGCGTACACGGTCTCCTCGTCGAAGTGCCCCTGGCGCAGCCGCACGGCCTTGCCGTCGCGGATGTCCACGGCCGGAAGCAGGATCACGGCGAGGAGAGCGAAACGAAGTTCTTCAGCAGCCGCAGCCCGTCCGGGCCCGACTTCTCCGGATGGGACTGGAGCCCGTACACCGGCGCCCGCTCCACCACGCTCACGAACTCGCTCCCGTACTCGGCGGTGCCGAGCACGGCGTCCGGGTCAGCGGGCCGCGGGGCGAAGGAATTCGCGTGGTAGAACGCGCACGGCGCCGGCAGCCCCTCGTTGAGCGGACTCGCTCGACGCCAGCTCACAGCGTTCCAGCCGATCTGCGGCACCTTCAGGCCGGGCGCGTCGAGCGCCTCCACCGGCCCCCGCAGCAGGCCGATGCCCTCGGCGCCGCCCAGCTCGGCGGTGGAGTCGAACAGCAGCTGCATGCCCATGCAGAGCCCGATCACCGGCACGGCCGCCTCCACCCGCTCGCGCAGCAGCTGGTCGAGCTTCAGGTCCCTCACCCGCTCCATCGCCTTCGGCATCGCCCCCACGCCGGGAAGCACGATCCCGTCCGCCTCGCGCACGCGAGCGTGGTCGCTCGTCAGGAACGGCTCCGCGCCCACGTGCTCGAGCGCCTTGCCGACCGAGCGCAGGTTCCCCATCCCGTAGTCGAGGATCGCTATGCGCGTCAAAGGACGCCCTTGGTCGAGGGCACGCCGCTTTCGCGTCCGTCGTCCTCCACGGCGGCGCGCAGCGCGCGCGCGAACGCCTTGAAGGACGCCTCGACCATGTGATGCGCGTTCGTGCCCGCCTCCACGCGCACGTGGAGG
>DASUQG010000258.1:0-8595 GCA_036280695.1 Thermoleophilaceae bacterium | reverse complement strand
GGCAGAGCGTGCTCGCCGTGCAGCCGCGCCGCCGCGCCCAGCGTGTCCTCCCCGCCGATCGCGATCAGCCCGTCGATACCGGCCGAGTCGAGCGTGCCGCGGATCAGGTCCGGCCCGTCGTCCCGCTTGAAGGGGTTCGTGCGCGACGAGCGCAGGATCGTGCCGCCGCGGGGGAGGATGCCGCGCGTCGACTCGATGCTGAGGTCCTCGTGGATTCCCTCGATCGGTCCCCGCCAGCCATCGCGGAAGCCGACGATCTCGTCGCCGTGGTCATCGATGCCCCTTCGCACGATCGCCCTGATGACCGCGTTCAGGCCGGGGCAGTCGCCTCCCCCCGTGAGCACGCCGATCCGCACGCTCGGCACGATACCCACGCCCGTCAGAATGGCGCCCTTGAAACCGGTCGGCACACCCATCCGGGGGGCGATTGCGCTCTGCAGCTGCGCGCTCGCGCTGGCGGGCTGCCTCGGCGACGGAGGGGGCGACGAGACGAGCCGGGTAGAGGGCGACACGGCGACCGTGTACGCGAGCACGCCGCGCCACGGGGCGTCGGCCGCCGACGCCAGCGCGGTCATCGCCGGCGCGCGGCGAGCACTCGACCAGACCGGCGGCCGCGCGGGTGGCCTGCGGATCCGCCTCAAGGAGCTTCCCGCCACCGACGAGGAGCCCGATCATCCGTGGGACCCGGCCCTGGTGAGCGAGAACGCCGACCGCGCGGCCGACGATCCAAGCGCGATTGCGTACCTCGGAGAGCTCGACTACGGGGCGAGCGCGGTGTCGCTGCCGATCACGAACAAGGCGGGGTTGCTCCAGGTCTCGCCCGGTGACGGCCTGACGAGCCTCACGGAGCGGCCGCCCGGACGGCCGCGCGCCGGCCCGGAGCGCTACTACCCGTCGGGCACGCGCAGCTTCGTCCGGGTTGGGCCCACGGACCTACAGGAGGCGGACCATCTGCTCGCGCGGGCCGCCGCCGCGGGGGAGCGCGAGCGCATCGCGCTGCTCTTCGACGGCGACATCTACGGCCGCGAGCTCGCCGCCCAGATCCTCGCCCGCGCGCGCCGCGACGGCCTGGAGAGCGTGGCATCCGAGGAGTACCGCGGGCAGGTCGACGAGGTCCCCGACATCGCGCGTCGGCTGGCCGAGGCGCGTCCGGACGCCGTGATCTACGCCGGCATCGCCGGCCCGGGCACGGGCCGTTTGCTGGGCGAGATCGGCACGCAGCTGCCCACCGTGCCGCTGTCCGCGACCAGCGGCCTACTCGCGGGCGAGCGAGGTCTCGCGCTGCCAGCGGGGCCGGCACGCCTCGAGGCGATCGGCCCCGCGGTCTCGCCCGAGCGCATGGGCCACGACGCGATGAAGCTCGTGCTGGAGGCCGTGGAGCAGGGACAGCGCGACCGGCGGCGCGTGATCGCCGCGGCGCGGCGGCTGGCGCCTCGGGTGGCGGATTCCCGGCTCGCCCTCTACCGGCCGGGCGCCGACGGCCGCTTCGAGCGCGTTCGGGTGGTGCGCTGAACGGCTTCGAACGCCACCCGGCGCGCGGGTACGCGCTCGCCGCCACGGGCGCCGCTCTCTTCTCGCTCAACGGGAGCATGGCGCGCTACCTCCTGGACGACGGGGTCGACGCGGCGCGCCTCTCGCAGCTGCGCTCCGCCGGCTCCTGCCTGATCCTGCTGCTGGTGCTCGGCGTCGCCCGGCGCGACCTGCTCAGGGTCGAGCCGAGCGAGCTACCCGGCCTCGCCGTGCTCGGCGTGCTGGGGCTCGCCGCCGTCCACGCGACCTTCTTCGTCGCGATCGACCGGCTCGAGATCGGGCCGGCGGTGACCATCCAGTACCTCGCGCCGCTCGGCCTGCTGGTCTGGCTAGCGGTCTTCCACGGGCGCCGGCTCCCGCCGAGCCTGTGGGGCGCCGTCGCGCTGTCCCTGGTCGGCTGCTTCTTCGTGGTCCGGGCCTACGACGCCGGCTCACTCGACACCTGGGGCCTCGTGGCGGCCTTCGGGGCGATGCTCACCTTCGGCATCTACGTGGTCGGCTCGGAGCGCCAGGGCCGCAGGCACGAGCCGGTCACGACCCTGTTCTGGGCCTTCGCGTTCGCCAGCCTGTTCTGGGCGCTCGTCGCGCCGTGGTGGTCGTTCCCCTTCGACGGCCTCTCCTCCACCCGCAACGCCCTGCTGGCCGTCGCGATCGTGGTCGGGGGCACGCTCGTGCCGTTCATCCTGATGGTCGCGGCCCTGCGTCACATCGCCGCGCCGAGGGCTGCTGTCGTGGCCACGCTCGAGCCCGTTCTGGCGACGGTGTTCGCCTGGGTGATCCACGACGAGGCGCTCGCAGCCGTGCAGATCGCGGGCGGGATGGCCGTGCTGGCCGCGGTCGCGTGGGTGCAGTCGCGGCAGCCGGATCACGACGCCGAGGCGGCCCCGGAAAGCTCGCTCGCGGCGAGATTTTCTCCGCGTTAAGCAGGGGCTGCGGGCCCGCAGCCTGTGCGATTGCGTAGTTAGGATGCCGCGCAGGTTGGAGCCACTCCATAGGAGGGACGTTTTGCGAGTACGTTGGCTGGCAGTTTTCGTCTGCCTGCTCGGCGCCTTCGCCCTGGGCATGACCGCCTGCGGCGATGACGACGACGATGGCGGCGGGGGAGACTCCGGAGGCGGCGGTGGAGGGACGGCAAACGTCTATTCCTCGCTCCCGCTCCAGGGTGCCTCGCGGCCGCAGACCACCGCGATGGTCGATGGCATCAAGCTTGCCCTCGAGCAGGCTGGTGGCAAGGCTGGCGAGACGACGATCAAGTACACGTCGCTCGACGACTCGACCGCGCAGGCCGGCAGCTGGACGCCGGAGGCCGTAGGGGCCAACGCGCGCAAGGTCGCGGGTGATGATTCGGCTATCGCCTACATCGGTGAGTTCAACTCAGGCGGGAGCGCGGTTTCGATCCCGATCCTGAACGAGGTCCCGATCGCCCAGATCAGCCCGGCGAACACCGCCGTGGGCCTGACCTCGGACGAGCCGGGCGCCGACAAGGGCGAGCCCGACAAGTACTACCCGACGGGCGAGCGCCACTACCTGCGCATCGTCCCGAAGGACACCATCCAGGGCGCCGCCCTGGCGACGGTTATGAAGAAGGACGGCTGTAAGACCGTTTACATCCTTAACGACAAGGAGGTCTACGGCGCAGGCCTGTCGCGGAACATCGAGAGCTCGGCGAAGTCGCAGGGTCTCGAGGTTGCGGGGAACGAGGGCATCGACCCGAAGGCCCCGAACTTCCGCTCGCAGGCGTCCACGATCAAGGACGCGGGCGCTGACTGCTTCGTGTTCTCGGGCATCACCGCCAACGGCGCGGTCCAGCTGTACAAGGACGTTGCCGCTGCGGTGCCGGACGCCAAGCTCTACGGGCCTGACGGCGTGGCCGAGTCCGGCTTCTCCGATCCCAAGGAGGGCGGCATCCCCGCCGACGTCGCGAGCAGGGTGAAGGTCACGGTGGCGACGCTGTCGCCGGACCAGTACCCGCCCGAGGGCCAGAAGTTCTTCGACGACTTCTCGGCCAAGTACGGCGAGGACAATCCAGACCCATACGCGATCTACGGGTACGAGGCCATGAAGCTGGTCCTCGACACCTGCAAGGAGCTCGGGTCGGACTGCACGGACAAGCAGAAGCTGATCGATGCGCTGTTCGCAACGAAGGGTCGTGAGTCGGTGCTTGGCACCTACGACATCGACGAGAACGGCGACACGACGCTGACTGACTACGGCGTCTACTCGATCGATGGTGGCGAGCTGAAGTTCGACGAGACGGTGAAGGCCGAAGCCGGCTGATCCTCACGTCGCACTAGCTCGGAAACGGGGGGCGGGCCTATCGGTCCGCCCCCCGTCATTTGGGAGCGGCCCCTATCGGTCCGCCCCCAGTCCGTGATAGAAGTCGCACCGAGGGGAACTTGGAGGCAAGCACCGACGCAGCCCGCGGGCCTGTCCGGGGGAACACCTGGGACCAGGTCCGGAAGTACATCGGCCAGTACGGCCTCATTGCCGTCCTCCTGATCATGCCGGTCGCCTTCGGGCTCCACGACCTCGCCACGGACGGCAATCTCACTCGGCTGGGCAACAACCTGGTCGCCGGTCTCTCGAACGGCGCGATCTGGGCGCTGATCGCCCTCGGATACACGCTCGTCTACGGAATCATCGAGCTGATCAACTTCGCCCACGGCGAGGTCTTCATGATCGGCTCGCTTGTCACGGCCGCCTGGTTCTGGGGCGTCATCGGCCTCACCGAGGAGACCGCGATCCTCGGTCTGATCGTCGGACTGCTCGCGTCGCTGATCGTCGCCATGCTCACCAGCGGGACGCTGAACGTCATGATCGAAAGGGTGGCCTACCGGCCGCTGAGATCGGCACCCAAGCTGGCGCCGCTGATCACCGCGGTCGGCATGTCGTTCATCCTCCAGAACGTCGGCATCCTCTGGATCGGCGGGTCGCAGGAGGGAGTCGCCCAGCTCGTCAACCCGCAGAAGGAGCTCTTCTCGATTGGCGGGGTGGTCGTGCACCAGGGCGACGTCCTGGCGATCGCCGTGACCATCCCGCTCGTCCTGCTGCTGACCACCTTCATCAACCAGAGCCGGATGGGCCGCGCCATGCGCGCGACCGCACAGGATCCCGAGGCCGCCCGGCTGATGGGCATCAACGTCGACACGACGATCTCGCTGACCTTCCTGGCCGGCGGCCTGATGGCCGGCGCCGCAGGGCTCGTCTACGCGCTCTACCAGACCACGGTCTGGTACTTCCAGGGCTTCCAGGCGGGTCTGATCGCGTTCACGGCGGCTGTCATGGGCGGCATCGGCAACCTCCAGGGCGCGGTCCTGGGCGGCTTCATCATCGGGATCATCCAGCAGACCTCCGACAACCGCATCGGCGGTGAGTGGACGCCCGCGATCGTCTTCGCGTATCTCGTCCTGATCATGGTCTTCCGACCCCAGGGGCTCCTGGGTGAGGAGACGAGGGAAGCCGGCTAGCCGATGCCCAAGGCGAAGACGGACCAGAAGACGCTCCTGTCGGCGGCAGTGGCCGTGCCGCTGATCATCATCTTCACGTCTCAGCTGCTCGACATGAGCATGGGCATGGCGCTGATCCTCGGCGTGCTGATCCTCCTGCGCCTGCTGTACGCCGACGACCGCCGCGTCACCATCGCCGTGATGGTGGGAATCCTGATCTGGGCGGTCTACCTGCCGCTGGCGCACGAGGAGAACAGCGAGTTCCTCGGCATCGCCGTTCTGATCCTGGCGTACTCGGTGATGGCTCTCGGGCTCAACATCATCGTCGGCTATGCGGGCCTGCTCGACCTCGGGTACGTGGCCTTCTTTGCCCTCGGCGCCCTCACGGCCGGCTGGTTCATGTCCGGCTTCTACGCCGAGGCCGGCAAGGGCGGCAACGGAATCTCGTTCCTCGTCTCCGATCCCGCGGCGAGCCTGCCGGGCATCCACCTGAACTTCGTGATCGTGGCGATACTCGCGATCATCATCTGCGCGATCGCCGGCATGCTGATCGGCCTGCCGACGCTACGCCTGCGCGGCGACTACATCGCCATCGTCACGCTGGCGTTCGGGGAGATCATCGGCCGCATCGTCATCAACGGCGACGAGCTGCACTACAAGGACGTGCCGCTTCTCGGCGGCCCGCTCGAGGACCTGTTCGGCACGGGGGCGAACTTCTCCGCCGGCAGACAGGGCATCACGCCGATCGACAAGATCGACTTCCCTGGAATCGAGCCGTTCAAGGCGCTCGACCTGCGCCCGTGGTTCTGGACCGCGCTCGTGCTCGTGCTGATCGTGCTGTTCGTGAACTACCGTCTGCGCGACTCCCGGCTGGGACGGGCCTGGATCGCGCTGCGTGAGGACGAGGTGGCCGCCGCCTCCATGGGCGTGCCGCTCGTGAAGACCAAGCTGCTCGCCTATGCCACGGGCGCGGCCTTCGGCGGCATGGCCGGTGTGTTCTTGGCCTCACTGCTGAACACCGTGAACGCCGACCAGTTCCAGTTCTTCTTCTCGATCTTCATCCTGGCCATGGTCATCCTCGGCGGGCTCGGCTCCATCGAGGGCGTGTTGATCGGCGCGGCCACGCTCGTCTACATCAACTTCAAGTTCATTCCGGACGCGAACGCAAAGCCGCGCGAGTGGTTCAACCTCGACCTGGACCTCTCCGAGCTGTCGTCGGCGATCTACGGCTTCCTGCTGGTGATGATGATGATCCTGAGACCCGAGGGCCTGCTCCCTGAGCGAAGGCGCAAGCTCGAGCTGGCCGAACACGTGGGCGTGGGAGCCACGACCGGCGTGGGCGGAGCGGAGACCGACGTGTTCGAGGCGCGCGCATGAGCTCGGTCGAGGACACCGGCCAGACGGCCGGCCCGCCGCCGAGCGCGGACGGCGACGCGATCCTGTCGACCACGGGCATCACGAAGGTCTTCGGCGGCCTCGTCGCCGTCGAGGACGTCACGTTCGAGATCCCGCGCGGCCGGATCGTCTCGATCATCGGGCCGAACGGGGCCGGCAAGACCACCTTCTTCAACATGCTCACCGGCCTCTACAAGCCCACCTTCGGGCGTGTCGAGTTCGACGGACGCAACATCACTGGTCGCCGGCCGGATCGGATCATGGCGTTGGGGGTGGCAAGGACGTTCCAGAACATCCGCCTGTTCGCGACCATGAGCGCGCTCGAAAACGTGATGGTTGGCCAGCACGCCCGCATGAAGGCCGGGCTCTTCGGCTCGATCGTGCGCACGCCGGGCGTGCGCAAGGAGGAGGTGCGGGTTAACGAGAAGGCGCGCGAGGAGCTCCGCTACGTCGGGCTTAGGGACGACCTCCACGACCAGATGTCGATCAACCTCTCCTACGGGGACCAGCGCCGGCTGGAGATCGCCCGCGCGCTCTCGTCTGACCCCAAGCTGCTGCTGCTCGACGAGCCCACGGCCGGCATGAACCCGCAGGAGTCGAAGGAGCTCACCGACTTCATGCGCCGGCTGCGCGACGAGCGCGGCCTCAGCATCCTCCTCATCGAGCACGACATGCAGGTGGTGATGGAGGCCTCCGAGTACATCACCGTGCTGGACCACGGGACCAAGATCGCGGAGGGCACGCCGCAGGAGGTGCGGCAGAACCCGCGGGTGATCGAGGCTTACCTCGGCAAGCAGGCGGAGTCCGGAGGGGAGTCCGGCTGATGGCGCTGCTCGAGGTCAAGGACGTCCACACCTACTACGGCAACATCGAGGCCCTGAAGGGGATCTCGATCGAGGTCGAGGAGGGTGAGTGCGTCACGCTGATCGGCTCGAACGGGGCCGGCAAGTCCACGACGCTGCGCTCGATCTCGGGTCTCACCCCGCCGCGCCAGGGCTCGATCCGCTTTCAGGACCGCGAGATCACAGAGACGCCGCCGCAGGAGATCGTCTCCATGGGCGTGGCGCACTCGCCCGAGGGACGGCACGTGTTCTCGCGCATGACCGTGTACGAGAACCTGATGCTCGGTGCGTACCTGCGCCGCGACGAGAGCGGTATCAAGGAAGACCTCGACCGCGTGTTCTCCCTGTTCCCGCGCCTCAAGGAGCGCGAGCGCCAGAAGGGGGGCACGATGTCGGGCGGCGAACAGCAGATGCTCGCGATCGGCCGCGCGCTGATGGCGCAGCCGACCCTGCTGCTCCTCGACGAGCCATCGATGGGCATCGCGCCGATCCTGGTGGAGCGGATCTACGAGACGATCGCCGAGATCAACAAGCAGGGCACGACGATCCTCTTGGTGGAACAGAACGCAAACTTCGCGCTCGACGTATCCAAGCGGGCCTACGTGCTCGAGACGGGGGCCGTGACGCTCCACGATCAATCATCGGCTTTGCGCGAGAACCCCGAGGTTCAGAAGGCGTACCTGGGAGCGTGAGCTGATGTTGCTGGCAGTCATCGGAACCGCGGCGCTCTGGCTCACATTCGTCTGGCTGGGGTCGGCGATCATCGCCTCGCTGCTCTCGGATGTGAAGGGCTACGGCGAGAAGTGGGGTTTGGTCACAGGCATCGTTTTCAGCGTGCTCGGCGCGTTCATCTGGGCCGTGTTCCCGCCGCGCGAGATCTCGCGCTGGAAGCTGCACGAGGGGCTGAGCGGGGCGGCGCGGACCACGCTCATCGTCGTCGAGGTGATCCTGCTGGCAGCCTCCGCCTACTTCGTCGCGACCATCGACGCAAGCGGGGCGGGCCGCATCGGCCTGGTCGCCGTGGCGCTGATGGTCCTCGTGATCGCGGCCGCGCTGGTGTACACGATCGACATCCAGCGCGCCACCGGCGGCAAGACGATGGCCGAGCTGCGCACCGAGCGCCAGGCCGCGAACTAGCGCTCGGTCGCGTCGCGCAGAGCGGGCTCGAGCTCCGGCCAGCGGAAGCGGTAGCCGAGTTCTTCCAGTCGCCCGGGCACCGCGCGCTGGCCGGTGATGACGATTTCGGCCATCTGGCCATAGAGCGCCTTCACCGCCAGGCCGGGCACCGGAGCGAAGGCGGGGCGGCGAAGCACGCGCCCGAGCGCCTTCGAGAGCTCGGTGTTCGTTGCGGGTTCGGGCGCCGTCACGTTTACGGGGCCGCT
>DASUQG010000257.1:0-5509 GCA_036280695.1 Thermoleophilaceae bacterium | reverse complement strand
GGGGCCGACCGCGAGCGCCGTCGCCGCCTCCGGATCGGAGAGCTCCCTGCACTCGCTCGCCCCACAGACCTTCGCGGAGCTGATCTCCGTGGCCTCCAAAGCCAGCCTGTCCTCCAAAGGCAGCAATTCCCAGGCCACCGCACTCGGCGGCACGAGCAGGAGGAGCACAGCGGCCGCCGCGAACAGCCAGCGGGTCCTTGGCATCCCAGCCTCCAATCGTCGCTTGCGAGTATAAGTGCGCCGCGGCGCCTGGGTTCCCGGAACCTCACTCCCCTCCGGCCTGAAGCGCTTCGCGCTACGTCAACGGGCGCTGCATCTGCATGCGCACCGTGCTGCCCCAGGCGGATGAGCGCACCTGGACCAGGTCGCAGACCAGGTTGACGAGCCAGATTCCGTGGCCGCCGATCTGGCCGAGCTCGGGCTCCTCGCGGCCGATCAGCGGCTGGACGATTTGGCCGCCGTCACGGACCTCGCACACGAGCCCGTCGGGGTCCTCCCATACCCGGAGCGTGCCGTCCTCACGCGCGTGGTGCAGGCTGTTGGACAGCACCTCGTTCACGGCGAGCACGAAGTCGTCGGAGCGCTCCCCCAGCCCGGCCTCCTCGGCGCGGGCGCGCACAATGCGGCGGGCGTCACGCAGCGCTCGCATCGTCACGGTGAGCTCCTCCGCGTCGGGCGGAGGCTCGGGCAGCGGCTCGGAGAAGCGCGCGGCGACCGCTTCCATCCCGCAGTAGTCCGCCGACACCTGCGCCGCGCCGTTCGAAACCACGGGGTGGCTGCGGCGCGCCTCCGCGATCACGTCCTCGGGCAGCGCGGCCGTGTCGTACGGGCAGATCAGGCGGAAGTCGTCCGCCGCCGCGAAGGCGAGGTTGATGAGCGACTCATGGAGCTGACATTCCACGAGCTCGTCGGGATTGCGGCCGGCCCAGATCGGCTCACCGATGCCGCGCATCCCGCCGCCGCTGCCGGCGTGGTCGGCCACGAAGCGGCTCCAGGCCGGGATGATGCGCGCCGGGTTGCGCCCCACCACCTCCATGTCGGTGAAGTGCACGTCCTTCGCGCGGGCTCCGAGTCCCTGTCGCAGCAGCTCGAGCTTCCGCGAGCCGACCATGACGAGCACCGGCTCCTCGCGCTCGAGTCCCTCCTCGACGAAGCGGCGCGAACGCTCGACGAACTCGTTATCGCCTGCATAGAGGACCGCTTCGTGATGAAAGGTCGCAGGGGTAGTGACAACGGAGCCCACGGATAAGTGATACCCGGCTCACCCAAAAAGGTAGCCAGCTGGGAAAAAAGCTGCGCTTCAGGCGGCGACGGCGTTGTAGTAGCGCACGGCCAGGCCCGTGAGCAGCGTCTCGAAGCAGGCCTCCAGCGTCATGTCGTGCTCGTCCGCGTACGAGCGCAGGCCGGCCGCCTCGATCGCCTCGGCCTGGCCGATCACCTCGTCCACGAGGTCGGGGTGCTGGTCGGAGAAGTACGCCCCCATCGAGTAGAGGCTCGTGTCCATGAGCGACTCGAGGAAGGGGTCGTCCTTGGCCGTGGCTCTGGTGCGCTTCGGGGACACGGCGGGCAGGTTACCCGCGCATGCCTGTTGGGCGAGCGGTGCTCAGGGCAGTGTCGGCAGGGCGTCCGTCACGTCGTCCGTACTCGGAAGTTCCACCGTCGGCACGTCGACCTGCGGCAGTGACTGCGTGGGCGCCTGGATCTCGACCGGGGGAAGCTCGGGGACCGAGGTTTCGAGCTTGAGCTCGGGCGAGCTCGAGCCGTCGCCGGTGCCGGGAACGGCGGGAAGGTTGGGGGCGGACCCGTCCAGGCTCGGCGCCGAGTCGCCGGTCGCCGGGCCCGACTGTGACGTGGCGGGGGCATCCTGCGAGCCAGCCTGTGCACCGTCTGTGCCCGTCGACCCGCCGGCGCGGCCCCCCGCCTGACCGGAATCTCTCTGCCCGGACGCCTGGCGCGTTCCCTTACGCTCCCCGTCCGTGGCAGCTCCGGTGGCGCCGCGCTGCCGTTCCTGCGTCCCTGCCGCGGAGCGCTCGATCGCGACGCGGTCCTGCTTGCCCGCCTCGCGCTCCCCCGGAAGCGCTCCCGTCCCGAGCGCCGCCCCGCCCGCGCCGGCCAGCGCGGCCACGGCCACAAGAGCCGCAGCTCGCTCCGCCAGCGGCGCCGCGTTCGCGCCCGCTCCGAAGAATCCTGTGATCCCACCGCCGTCTCCGCCCGAGCGGCGCAGCAGCCACGGCAGCGGCAGCAGCGCGGCTGCCTTCTGGCGCAGCGCGCCCAGCGCCGACAGCGGCTCGATCCCAAGCTCGCGGGCGCGGCGGCGACAGCTGTGGCAACGGCGCGCGTGACGCGCGAGCCGCTGCTCCTCCGTGCCGCGCTGGGTGCCCTGGGCGATGCGCGCGATCGTTCCCTCCATCGCCTCGCAGCGGCGCCCCTCGGAGAGCTCGCTGTACTCGCTCTCCAGCCGGCGGCGCGCGCGGAACAGCGCGCTCTCGACGGCCGGGCGGGTCAATTCGAGCCGCTCGCCGATCTCGCGGTACGACATCCCCTCGAGCTCCCGCATCACGAGGACGCGCGTGTGGACGTCGGAGAGCTCGTCGAAGGCGCCCTGGAGATGATCCAGGCGCTCCTTGGTGATCAGCGCGGCGTCGGGCGAGCCTTCGAGCCCGACCAGCCTCGT
The DNA here is from genome assembly GCA_036280695.1 of Thermoleophilaceae bacterium. Taxonomy (GTDB): domain Bacteria; phylum Actinomycetota; class Thermoleophilia; order Solirubrobacterales; family Thermoleophilaceae; genus JACVRW01. The sequence goes on along the minus strand of DASUQG010000257.1, from coordinate 2,835 downwards.
GCGGTCGGATGCGCGCAGGCCGTCGTCGGCGTCCATCGACACCTCGACGGCATGGCTGTTGCGCCGGTACGAGTCGATCGCCGCGTTGCGGGCGATCTGGTAGATCCACGGCTTGAAGTTGATCTCGCAGTCCGTCTCGCGCATGCGGCGGAGCGCCGACAGGAACGCCTCCTGCGCCACGTCCTCGCAGCGGGCGGCGTCGTGGAGCATCCCGCAGACGAACCGCGCGATGCGCGGCTGGTAGCGCCGATAGAGCTCCTCGAAGGCGGAGTCATCACCGGCCCGAACCGCAGCGACGAGTTCGGCGTCGGCGGCCTCGCAACCTGCTGTGGCGATCAATTAAGCATCCCTGCAGAGAAAATGCGTGAGCCCCGCTGATGTACCCCAGTTGACGGGATTCTAAATATCGTCTGGCACAAATGGCGCACCTGACAGAGGTCATCTCCCATCTCGACGAACTGCTCGAGGCGCCGGATTTCCCCGACTACGGCCCAAATGGGCTGCAGGTCCCCGGCCCGGAGGAGGTCACGATAGTCGCTACGGGCGTTTCCGCCCATCGACAGATGTTCGAGGGCGCGGCCGAGGCCGGCGCCCAGCTCGTGATCGCCCACCACGGCCTGTTCTGGGATTTCCACCCCCGCTCGCTCTCGCCGACCATGAAGGAGCGCCTGCGCGTGCTTTTCGAGAACGACATCGCGCTGGCGAGCTACCACCTGCCGCTCGATGCCCACCCCGAGGTCGGGAACAACGCTCTCATCTGCGCCGCGCTCGGGCTGGAGCAGGCGGAACCGTTCGGCCGACACCGCGGACGGAGTATCGGCTTCGTGGGACGCTCGGCGGAGGGCATCCGCTTCGACGAGCTGCGGCACCGCTGCGCGGAGGTCTTCGGCCAGGAGCCGTTCACCTGGGACAGCGGCCCGGAGCTGGTCCGCAGCGTCGGCATCGTCTCCGGCGGGGCGGCGTCGAGCTTCGGCGAGGCGATCGCGCTCGGCCTCGATGCGTTCCTCACCGGCGAGCCCGCCGAGCATGTGATGGCGGATGCTCTCGAGAGCGGCACGCACTTCATAGCGGCGGGCCACTACGCCACCGAGACCTTCGGCGTGCGCCGGCTCGGCGAGCTCGTGGCGGAGCGCTTCGGCGTCGAGCACCGCTTCATCGCCGCGCCGAACCCGATCTAAAGCCGCAGTTTGGGAGATTCCGGTTGCGCCGACCGACACAATCGTTAACCTCAAGTACAAGCTGTGCAAAGCGACGAGGAGGAAGTAGGTACATGGCGATCCACCTGACGCCCACCGAACTCGGCCGCGAGGCCGGCATGCACCGCCGTGAGGTCATTTCGCGGTGTATGGAGATGGGCGTACCGATCTTCCAGGGCCGGATCGACAAGACGCTGTTCCTCTCGAGCCTCAAGGCCGCTCAGCAGAAGCGCGAGCTCGCCAAGGCGTAGTTCTCGGGGTCACTTAGACTCCGCCGCATGGAAGCAGTCACGGCCGGCGCGACCGGCGCTCAAGGCACCGGTTCAAAGACGATCGCCGACCTGCTGCCGCTCGCGGTCAAGAAGTACGGCGACAAGGCCGCCCAGCGCTACAAGGTGGGCGACGACTGGGTCGACAGCTCGTACAACGAGCTCGGCGAGACGGTCAAGGAGGTCGCTCTCGGACTCGTTGACCTGGGCATCAAGCCCGGCGACAAGGTCTCGATCCTCGCCCATACGCGGCCCGAGTGGACGGACGCGTGCTTCGGCATCCTCACCGCCGGCGGCACGCTCGTCACGATCTACCAGACGAACTCGCCCGAGGAATGCCAGTACGTCCTGGAGCACTCCGACTCGCGGGCGATCTTCGCGGAGGACGCGGAGCAGCTCGCCAAGATCCGCGAGATCGAGGACAGGTGCCCCGAGCTCGAGCACGTGATCGTGATGGAGCCGGGCGACGCCGAGCTGGGCGACGCGATCACGCTCGAGGCGCTTCGCGAGCGTGGACGCGGTCGCGACCAGTCCGAGTGGGAGGCCCGCTACCAGGCCGTCACGCCCGACGACATCTGCCTCTACATCTACACGTCGGGCACCACCGGGCCGCCGAAGGGCTGCCTGCTCTCACACGCGAACTACCGCGCGATCACGGACGCCGTGGTGGCGGACACGCCGCTCAGGGAGGGCGACTCCTCCTACCTGTTCCTGCCGCTCGCGCACGCGTTCGCGATCCTGATCCAGTTCGCGACCTTCGAGCTGGGCGCGGCGCTCGCCTACTGGTCGCGCGACCCGAAGATGATCATCGCGGACATCACCCAGGTGAACCCGAGCTTCTTCCCGTCCGTGCCGCGCATGTTCGAGAAGATCTACACGCTCGCCACCTCCAACATCGAGGACAAGGAGCAGCTCCGCAAGGCCGTCGAGGTGGGCGTGAAGGTGCGCATGATGCGCGAGGCCGGCGAGGAGGTGCCCGAGGCGCTCGAGCAGGCCTTCGACCAGGCGGAGGAGAAGCTCTTCAAGAACGTACGCGGGCTGTTCGGCACGAACATGCGCGAGTGCGTGACCGGCGCCGCGCCGATCGCAGGCGAGATCCTCGAGTTCTTCTACGCGTCCGGCGTGCCGGTGATGGAGGGCTACGGCATGACCGAGACCTCCACGAGCGCCACGGTGAACCGCCCGGACGGCAACAACTTCCGCTTCGGGTCGGTCGGCAAGGCGCAGCAGGGCGTGGAGATCAAGATCGGCGACGACGGCGAGGTGCTGATCAAGGGCCCGAACATATTCCAGGGCTACTACAAGAACGACAGCGCCACGGCTGAGACGCTCGAGGAGGGCTGGCTCCACACCGGCGACCTCGGCCGCCT
>DASUQG010000256.1:0-2539 GCA_036280695.1 Thermoleophilaceae bacterium | reverse complement strand
GGCGCAGGTTGTCCTCCAGGATGCGGTGGAAGAGCTCGTCGTCGGCGGGGTCGCGCAGCTTCGCGAACTTCAGGAACGGGAAGGCCGCGCAGTCGGCCGCGGAGAAGTCGCCGAACAGGTGGTCGCGGCCGTCGAGCATGTCCTCGAAGAGGTCCAGCGAGCCGCGCATGCGCGCACTCAGGGCGGCGATCCGGTCGTGGTCGGGCTGGTCGCGCTCCAGCTCCTCCTCGATCGCGTTCGGCGCGACCTTCCAGACCTCGTTGAACCAGTCGAGGAACACGTCGAGCTCGGCGTGCCGCGCGGCCTCGCGCGGGAACAGCGGCGGGTCTGGCCAGCGCGCCTCGAGGTGGCGCATGATGCGCGTGGAGTCCGGGATCACGTCGTCGCCGTCCACCAGCACGGGCACCAGCGGCTGGCCGCTCACCTCGAGCACCGGAGAGCGGTCGGCGTAGGAGATCTCGACGGACTCGACCTCCAGGCCCTTGTGGGCGAGGGCGAGCGCCACCCGCTCCACGTTCGTCGAAAACGGCGCTCTGAAGAGGCGCAGCATCGGAGCAGGTTACTTCTGGACCCGATCGGTGTACCCCCCAGCGGTTCCGGGGGACCCCCCCGACCGGGGGGTCCTGTGCTCCACCGCGCTAACGGATGGGCCTGCACAGAGAAGGGTTCATATATGGCTCGCGATCTACGCACTGCGCTGCTCTTTCCTGGGCAGGGCAGCCAGACAGCTGACATGCGCCAGACGGTGGAGCGCCACCGCCCGGACCTGCTCGAGCTCGCTCACAGCGAGGTCGGTGCCGACCTGTTCGAGCGCGCCGCGGACGGCACGCGCTGGGCGCAGCCCGCGATCTACTGCGCCGCCCTGGCCGGCTTTGCGGAGCTGGACACCGAGGCGGACGCCATGGCGGGGCACTCGCTCGGCGAGATCACCGCGCTCGTCGCGGCCGGTGCGATTGCCGCCGAGGACGGGTTGCGGCTCGTCGCCGCCCGCGGCCGGCTCATGCAGGAGGCCGCCGAGACGACCGGTGACGGCGGAATGACCGCCGTTCGCGCCCGCGAGGACAACCGCGAGACCATCGCGGAGGTGGCGACCGCGACGAACGTCGCGATCGCCAACGACAACGCGCCCGACCAGCTCGTCCTCTCCGGCGCCGTCAGCGCGCTCGACGACGCCGAGGCGCAGCTGAAGGAGCGCGGCATCCGCGGCAAGCGCCTACCGGTGGCCGGTGCGTTCCACTCGCCGCTGATGGAGCCCGCCGTCGAGCCGTTCCGCGCGCTCGTGAACGAGACCGAGATCGGCGAGCCGCGCGTGCCGGTGTACTCGTGCGTGACGGCCGAGCCGTTCGACGACATCCCCGCGCTGCTCGTGCGTGCAATCACCGAGCCGGTCCGCTGGCTCGGCGTGATGCGGGCACTCGACGCGCGCGGCGTCACGAACTTCGTGGAGACGGGCCCCGGTCACGTCCTGACGAACCTGGTGCGAAAGTCGCTCGCTGGCGCAATGGAGGCAGCCCGTGCATAGCCCGGACCTCCTGTGGCCGGACGCGAGGGCGGCCGTGCGCGACGCCGCCGCATCCGACCCCGCAGCGGCGGCGACGGCGACCCCCATGCCGTGGGACCGCCAACAGCGCGCGGCCGCCCTGGCGTCCGTCGCAATGGCGGTGCCGGAGCGCGTGGTCACGAATGAGACCGTCGCCGAGGGCGCCGGCGTGACCGAGCAGTGGATCGTCCACCGCACGGGCGTGCACGAGCGCCGCCACGTTTCGCCCGGCGAGCGCCTCCAGGACCTCGCCACGACCGCGGGTCGCGCCGCGCTCGACGAGGCGGGAGTGGCTGCCGAGGACGTGGACCTCGTCCTGGTCGCGACGGTGGCCGCCGACCAGATCCTGCCGAACGCCGCCCCGCTGGTGGCGCGCGAGCTCGGCGCCACGAGCGCCGGCGCCATGGACGTGGGTGCCGCGTGCACCGGCTTCCTGTCCGCGCTGTCGCTCGCCGCCGCCCAGGTGGAGGGGGGCCGCAGCGAGAACGTGCTCGTGATCGGCGCCGACGTGCTCAGCCGCTTCATCGACAGCTCCGACCGCGGCACCGCCGCCCTCTTCGCCGACGGCGCGGGCGCCGCACTCGTGGCGCCCTCGAACGGCGGCGGCGGCCACATCGGCCACATCGTCCTGAACTCCGACGGCACCGGGGCCGACTCCATCCGGGCCTCGCACGACGAGCAGATCATCCACATGCAGGGCCACGACACCTTCAAGTCAGCGGTGCTCCGCATGTCCGAGGCGACGATCGAGGCCACCCACCGCGCGGGCCTCAGCCTCGACGACATCGGCCTGTTCGTCTACCACCAAGCGAACGCGCGCATCCTCGCCGCGGTCGGCGAGCGCCTCGGTCTCGAGGACGAGCGCGTGATCAACTGCATCGACCGCTACGGCAACACCTCATCGGCAACGCTCCCGATCGCCCTCGCGGACGCGCGCGAGCGCGGAATGCTCGAGCCGGGCATGAACGTGCTGCTCGCCGCATTCGGCGCGGGTTTCAC
>DASUQG010000255.1:0-9562 GCA_036280695.1 Thermoleophilaceae bacterium | reverse complement strand
CGGCCGTCGCGGCGGGTGTTCACGGTTTCAGCTGTCGGGGTGTGCGTTGTCATGGAACTATCGTGGACGTCGCAAGGGCCCCCGGCCATGGGTACAGACGCCCATTCGCCGCGGCCACGTCATGGGCGGCGCCCAAGCTCGTCCCTAATCCCTGACGATGCCTTTCGATCGGTCCTGGCGAGCGCCGTGGAGGTAGCTCACGACAAGCGCGATCAGGGAGCCCGGCATCGCCCAGACGGCTGCGCCGGCTCCTGGCGGGTTCGAGGCGGAGATCCCAGGCTCAGGTAGCAGGTAACCGGAGAGCAGAGCGCCGGTAACCGCCGCTCCGAACGCGCCGATGATGCCGCCCCAGAACCTGTCCGGGACGAGAACCGAGAAATGCCAGAGGGCCATCCCGATCAAGACCCACACGAAGATGCTCAACGCCATGATCTCATCGGTCCGCGCCGTAGCTACGCGGACGAGCTCCCGTGGCGCCGGCTTGTCCGCTCGCGGCGTCGGGGCCGGTGGGCCCTCGCGCCGCGTTCATGCGATCGCCGACCGGTGGGTGAGTTCCGATCGGTGCGAGTCGTCGCGCCGTCCTGGCGCGGCCGCTGAGGGCGGCGCCGGGAGTGGCCGGTACGGCTTCTGCCGCTCGCCGTATCGACCTGGCCTGAGCGGGAGCTTGTCGAGCCGGGGTACGGCCGAACCGCCAGCGCAGCGCCCGCCAGGGCAAGGCCCCAGCCGATCCCCACTGAGATATCGGCAGCTGCAAGCCCGACACCGCCGACCACGAGCGCGGAGGGGATCGCGTGATGCCGCAGCCGGTGCAGGGCCCGCTCCGCGCGTATCGGATGCCGTCGCGCGCTCGGTTCTCGCTTCGTGTCCATGCCTCGAAGCGTGGGCCAACGCTGGGTCCGGAGCCATGGGGATCCGGCACCAATTTGGGCGATGCCGACCACCACTGCCGCCCTATCGAGCGTGGTTACGCCGCCTCGCTCAAGCGCGTCACGGCAGTTTCACCCGGAACGACCATCACCGGGACTTGTGAGTCGCGTAGGACGGCTGCGACCACGCCGTCCGGGCCCGCGGCATCCCCGCTGGGCGCCCCTACGGCAAGCAGTGCCGCAGCTTCTCGTCGCGCGAGCTCGCCGAGTCGCTTCGCCGGCTCGCCCTCGTCGATGACCAGATCGACCGGCACGGCCAGATCCAGCGCCTGGAGCGCACGGCACACGACTCCGCGGGGACCATCTGCTTCGGACTCCGGTGGCTGGGCGTGCGATACGACATGCACCAGCCGCAGACGGGCGCCTATGGCGTTGGCGAGACGCGAGGCCGCACGCGCGGTGGGACCCGAGGGGCCGCGGCTGTCTATGCCGCAAAGGATGGGTTCTGTCCCGAGCGCGGGCGCCCCGCGGGGGACTGCGATCAGCGGGCAGGCGGCGCCGCGTGAGAACTCGACGAGCGCCGCGGCGCTCGCGCCGCGCCCGACTGTCTCGGTTACGACGAATCCGGCTTGATCGCGGGTAGACGCGGCGAGCAGGCGGCCCAGGCGCTCGTCCCCCGTGGCGGCTTCCGGCAATGGCACGAGCGACAGTCGCCACCCGAGGCGGCGCGCGAGGCAAGCCGCGAACCGGATCGGCTCGTTTCGCGAATCGGAGTCGAGACCGCACACGACGGTCTGCTCGACGCCGACGAGCTCGTGCTTCTGCGAGATCCTCTCGGAGTGGCGCGCGGCATCGGACAACTCGGCAATCGAAACCATGCCGCCATCGTCCGTGAGCCGCCGCCGCTCGGCCATGGGGCGCGATATGCAATTACCTACCGCTCACCCTGCGGATGGGAAGCCGTCCGGCTGCGATTGGTCATTGAGCCCCATGTCAGGTTTCGGTCGACGCGACGAACATGGACCGCATGGAGCCTGGAGAGGATCTCAGTAGGCGCGCGTCCGAGCTGCTCGAGGACGCGCGAAGATTCCAATCGGCTGCGGCGCGGCCGGGCTGTCACATCGCTGTTCCCGACGCGCTCGGGTCCCTTGAGGAGGCACTTCAGGTGCTGAGCGCGGCGTGGTACCAGCTCGCTGCTGACGCAGCGCCCGAAATTGCCGCACGGGGACGCGGAGCGGGCGCGCCGGCCAGGTTGCGAAGCGCTCGAAACGGACTCTCCCGGGAAGCCGAGGTCCAACTGGTCGGTGCACTGCACGACGTAGCCACCGGCTTGGCTCGCTCCGCAAGGACTTGTCGCGACGGCCGCTCCGTGGCCACACCGTCCATCGCTCGGAGAACGGCTGCCGCCCGTGGCAGAGACCACGACGAGGTGACGGAGCGGGTTGCATGAACCCCGGCGTTCGTCGGCGGGAGCAGCCGCCGCGGACGCGTGTGATGCCCCGACGCCGCGGCCTGCTGCTGGGCGGCATCTGGCTCCGCTGCACCACTCGGTGGCGTGCGCGCGAGCTCGATCGCCAGTTGGCCGCGGACGCGGACCCGATGCAGAGCGACGAGCTGAGCCTCCGAGTCGGACAGCTCGGTTCGTGCAGGAGTAGGCGCCGCATCGCGTGCGCACTCCGTGGTGCCGTCGCGCTGGCCGAGCGAGACGCCTACCCGGTCACGCTGGCTGCGCCCCCGATCCAACGCGCGGCGGTGCGCGCCAACGGCGGGCTGCTGCTGGAAATCGCGGAGCGGCTTATGAGGTGCGAGCCCGTAGGGGTCCGGGGCGTGGCGATCGCCTCGCAGCTCATCGAAGACCGGCGGGGCCCCCTGTATCGCGACGACGCGGCCCGCCCGCTCGCCGTGACCGCATTCGACGCACTCGTCTCGCTGGACCGCGGGCTGCGGACGATCAGCGCCTCCGATCGCTGAGCGACGAAACTCACCCGAGGTGGGTGGCGGGTGCGCACGGAATGGGTGTCCCGCCCGATGGTTCCCGCGCGTGGGGCGCGGCATCGTTGAGTCCATGACTACCGCGACTGAGATCAGTGCGCCCGTAGGACCGCCCGTCGAAGCCGCTGCCTCGGGGGTCGATCCGTGGATGCCGCCAATGATCGCGCCGAGCGCGCGGCCGGTCGTCGTCGCCGTGGACGACTCGCCCGCCGCGGAGGCCGCGATTCGAGACGGCGTCCGCTTGGCCGGTGACCTCGCGGCCCCGGTCGTCTTCGTCTACGTCCGCCGCGGCCCCTCGGCCGCCCTTGGGAAGCCGTACTACCAGCGTCGTCTCGACGCCGAGATGCGGATCGGCGACCGCGCGATCGCCGCCGGCATCGCGGCCGCGCGCCGCGCCGGTGTACCGCCCACGGGCGAGCAGCTGCATGGGATGCCCGCACGCCGACTCGAGGAGTTCGCCCGGCTGCGCGACGCGCAGCTCGTTGTCGTCGGGGCACGGCGCCGCCGGCTCGCCAGGAGCGTGTCACGTGCTCTCATCCGCCGCGCGGATCGTCCGGTGCTGGTGGCTCGGCGAACGAGTCCGGTGGCGGCCTGACCCCACGCCCAGCGAGTTCGCCAGCGTGTCGCTGCTCGTTCCGCTCGCCGCCGGGTCGAGGCGCACTCCCGCGAGCTGCTGCGAGAGGCGGCAACGCACACTTATGCGCCAAAGACGTCCGGGTCGACGTAAGGTCGCACGCCGGACGAACGCCAACGGACTCCGGAAACAACCAGGCCGCCTCGGCGGCTCGAATGAGACAGGAGAACGTGGTGGAACTAGTCCTTCAAACCAGAGCGACGTCCGGCAGGTGGCGGACCCTCGCGGCGAGCGTCGCGTTTGCATTCCTCGCACTCATGCTGTTTTTCCCGGCCCGCGGATCCGCGGAGGAAGCCGATCCGGCTGGTGATCTTCCGCTCGCGTTCGCGCCGAACGCCGGCCAGACGGACGATTCCGTCCGTTACGTGGCACGTGGCGCCGGCTATTCCTTCTTCTTCACCGACGAGCAGGCGGTTCTGTCGCTCGTGAAGACGGACGGGCAGGATGTAACCGGCGTCGCCCTCGAGCTGCGTTTCTTGGGCGCAAGCCCGGAAGCGAGCCTGGAGGCGCGTGAGCCGGCGTCCGGCACGGTGAGTCAGCTCACAAGCTCGAGCGGTGACTCGGCATCCAACGTCGAGACGTACCAGGAGCTCGTCTACCGCGATCTGTGGCCCGGGATCGACATGGTCTTTCGGGGCGACGGCGGCGAGTTGAAGTACCAGTTCCATCTCGACCCGGGCGCCGATCCCCGCGATATCCGGCTCGACTACGACGGCGCGAGCGGACTCTCGCTCGCCTCGGATGGGGATCTCCGAATCGAAACGCCGCTGGGCGTGCTGAACGACGCGAGTCCCGTCAGCCACCAGGCGGTCGAGGGCGATCGCGTGCCGGTGGCCAGCCACTACGCGATCCACCAAGCCGATGGAGGCGGGTACGGCTTCGCCGTCGAGGACTACGACCGCAGCCGACCGCTCGTGATCGACCCGGCGATCGACTTCTCCACCTTCGTGGGCGGCACGGGCAGCGACTCGGGCCGCGGGATCGACGTGGACTCCGCGGGGAACCTCTACGTGACGGGGCAGACGGCCTCGGCCACCTACCCGACGACCGCGGGCGTGTTCGACCGCGGCTACAACAACAACACCGACGTCTTCGTGACGAAGCTGGACAGCTCGGGCTCCACGATCGTGTACTCGACGTTCATCGGCGGTAGCGCCTTCGACTCCGGAAACGGGATCGCGGTGGATGACGCCGGAGCGGCCTACGTCGCCGGGTTCAGCGGCTCGCTGAACTACCCGACGACGCCCGGAGCCTTCGACACGACGCAGAATGGCGGCAGCGATGCCTTCGTGAGCAAGCTCGACCCGTCGGGCTCGAGGCTCGAGTACTCCACCTACCTGGGTGGCTCAGGCTTCAGCTTCGAAGGCGCCAACGGGATCGCGGTCGACCACGCAGGAAGCGCGTACGTCACCGGGTTCACCGGGTCGGCGGCGTTTCCGACCACCGCTGGCGCGTATGACACGACCAAGAACGGCACGGGGAACGACGTCTACGTGACCAAGCTCGCCCCCGCGGGCTCGGCGCTCGGCTACTCCACGTTCCTCGGTGGGAGCACGAGCGACACGGGCAATGACGTCGCCGTGGATGGCGTGGGCCGCGCGTACGTCACCGGGTTCACCGCCTCGGCGGACTTCCCGGCCACGCCAGGCGCCCACGACTCGAGCCACAACGGCGGCAACGACGCCTTCGTGACCAGGCTCGACGGCGCAGGCTCCGGCCTGGAGTACTCGACCCTCCTCGGGGGGGCGGGCGCTGACTCCGGTCAGAGCATCGCCGCCGCTGAGAGCGGCAAGGCGATGTGGGTGACCGGTTCCACCGCCTCGTCGGAGTACCCGACCACGCCGGGCGCCTTCGACCGGACGTACAACGGCAACGGCGACGCCTTCGTCGCCAGCTTCGACAAGTTCTCGACGCTGGCCTACTCCACGTTCCTCGGGGGAACCGCGAGTGAGGTCGGCAGCGGGATCGCGGTCGACGAGAAGGGCAAGCTGGCGCACGTCACCGGGTCCACCGCCTCGGCGGACTACCCGACAGCGGGCCTCGCGGACGACCCGAGCTACAACGGTGGCGGGGACGCGTTCCTCGCGGCGCTGAAGCGATCGAACGGTGAGCTCGTGCACTCGACGTTCCTCGGCGGGGCCGGGGCCGACGTCGGCATTGCCGTCGCCGTGGGTGCCGACCGGAAGCGGGCGTACGTGACCGGTTCCACCAGCTCGCCCGACTTCCCGTTCAGCCCCGGGGCTTTCGACCGGAGCCACAACGGGGCGGATGACGTGTTCGTCGCGAGTGTCGGACCCGTCCAAGGCGGCGAGTAGAGAGGAACCTGACGGGAAAAGGGGGCCGGGTGATCCGGCCCCCTTTCTCGTTCGGGGCGTAAGAAACGCTCGCCCGGGGGCGCTAAGGAAGCGTGGATCTCAGAACCGGAGGACATCCCGAGACCGGCGGACAGGCGCCGGCGGGCGGAGGAACGAACGACGCGGTCGCCTGGCGCCGCGCCCGGCTGCGCAAGGCCGGGTTCGACGCGGCGCTGACAGAGCAGCTCTCGCACGAGTGCGCGGTGGACCTGCACGCGCTGATCGGACTCGTCGAGCGCGGCTGTCCGCCACCGCTCGCGGCCCGCATAATGGCGCCGCTCGACCACGAGAGGCGCGCCTGTTGAGCACGTCGACTGTTAGCCTCGCTCCGCCGATGAGCTCGCGCTTGCCATTGAGCGCCGCCGAAAGCGAGCACCCAGATGCGCTCGCCGACTCGGATGCCTGGCTCAGGGCGTTACGCCAGCCGGGAGCGGACCGCGAGCGCGCGATTGCTCGCCTTCACGAGCTCCTGGTGCGTGCCGCGCGCTTCGAGGTCTCACGCCGCCGCGCCGCGCTCTCGCACGTGCGCGGCGAAGAGCTGGACGACCTGGCACTTCAGGCCGCGGATGACGCGCTCGTCGCGGTACTCGGCAAGCTCGACGACTACCGCGGGGCCAGCCGCTTCACGACCTGGGCGTACAAGTTCGCGCTCCTCGAGGCCGGGGTGCGCCTGCGCCGACGGGCCTGGCAGGAGCGCGAGGTGGTGCTCGAGCCGGAGGCCTGGCCGCTGATGGCCGATGCCGCCCAGGGTCCCGAGGGTCAAGCCGAGGCGAATGAGCTGATCGTTGCGATCACGGACTCGATTGACACCTGCCTGACGGAGCACCAGCGCGAGGTTCTCGTTGCGCTCGCGCTGAACGGCGTGCCCCTCGACGTGCTCTCCGATCGGCTGAACACGACGCGCGGCGCCCTCTACAAGACCCTTCACGATGCGCGCCGAAAGCTGCGCGCCGAACTGGCGACGAGGGGCTTTGCCCTCGATTCGATCTAGCGGAGACGATCATGGACAGGCACATGAACGACGACACCATCAAGCGGTTGCTCGGACCGGCCGAGCCGGAGGTTCTCTGCGACGAGTGCTTCGAGCGCCTCGATGAGTACGTCGACCTCGAGCTCCAGGGCGCGCCGGCAGACGAACGGATTCCCGGGCTGCGCGCGCACCTAGAGGGCTGCCCCGCCTGCCGCGAGGACTACGACAGCCTGCGCGCCTTCGTCGACCGCAACTAGCGCGTAAGAACTCTCGCGCCGCGGGCGCTAAGGGCCTCAACGGATACACCGAACGAGGCCCAGAGTGGATTTCGAACAGACCCCCCGCCGCGCCGCGCTCCACCGCCCGCTTGTCGCGGCGGACGCGGACATCGATCCGCACCGCCTGGTGGGCGTCTGCTGCCAGCACGCCGGAGCTGAGCCGCTCAGCGTGTGGCTCCTGATAGCGGTCGAGGACGAGGCGCGGCCGTGGTCCGAGAGCACCGCCCGAGCCGAGCGGCTGCTGCACAACGTCGACGTGCTCTTGGGGGCCGCGGGAATCTCGCTCGAAGAGGTCGTCATCACGGAGGGAGCCGATCGGGAGCTCGAGGAGCTCGTGCGCTTCGGTGGATTCGACGCTCTGCTCGTCTGTGCCGGGGACGACCCGGCGCCTGTTGGCGTGCTGCCGCTCCTTGCCCGCCTCGCGCGAGCGCAGGGCGTGAAGGTCATCGAGACTGGGCGTCCGCTCGATCACCCGGGCTGGTTGCGGCGTGTGATCGGCCCCCTGTTCCATTGGCCGCATCCGCGGGAGCGCGCGGCGTGAGCTCGTCGAGCGCGGAGAAGGCGCTCGTGCTCACGCTCGCGTCAAGCGCCGGCATCCACGGCGGGCTGGTTCCGGCCCACGCGCCGGAGGCGCCCGTGCTGGGCGTGATGTTCGCCGTGTCGGCGCTGCTCCTGGCGGCGATCGCCTTGCGTGTCGACAGGGCTCCCGGCGCAGCCGCGCTAGCGGCCGCCGCGCTGCTCCTCGCGACGCTGCTCGCAGCCTACGTCGCGACGCGATTCGTGGCGCTGGCGCCACTAACGCACCCCGAGCCGATCGACCTGCTCGGAGTGACGACGAAGCTGATCGAGGCAGGCGGGCTCGTGCTCGCGCTGCGTCTGTTGGGCACCCGCGCGGGTGGCGCAGCGCTGCCCGCCCTACACGAAGGAGCTGACCGATGAGCAGCAACGAGCACAGCGAACGGACGCGGTCGAGCCTGGGGCTTGCCGCTCTCGTCGCGACCGCGAGCGCCGTACTCGCGCTCGCCCTGGCGGGCGGTCATGCCGCCCAGGGCCATTCCACCGAGCACGCCGAGGCCGTGACGAGCGGCGTGAGCGCGGAGCGCGCCGCGCTGCACGACAACATGCGCCGTCTCTGGGAGGACCACATCACGTGGACGCGGTTGTTCATCGTGAGCGCGTCCGCAGACCTTCCGGACACGCCGGCCACCACCCAGCGGCTGCTGCGAAACCAGCAGGACATCGGCGACGCGATCAAGCCGTTCTACGGTCGCGCCGCGGGCGAGCGGCTGACCTCGCTGCTGAAGCAGCACATCATCGTCGCGGCCGACCTGCTCGCAGCCGCCAAGGCGGGCGACCAGGGCGCAGTCGAGCGACACAGCAGCGCCTGGTATCGCAACGCAGACCAGATCGGGACCTTCCTCGGCAAGGCGAACCCGCAGCATTGGCCGCGCAGGGAGATGCGGACGATGATGCGCGAGCACCTCGACCTAACGCTGAAGGAGGCGGTCGCCCACCTCGAGCAAAGGCACCGCACCGACATCCGCACCTACGACCGCATCCATCGCCAGATCCTGGGGATGGCGGACATGCTGAGCGACGGGATCGCCGCCCAGTTCCCGAAGCGGTTCAGGTAGTCGGAATAGCGCTCAGCACCAGGCGAGCGGCGCGCCACGAGGCGCGCCGCTCGCGAGTAAGCCAGGCTCGCCAGGGCCGGGAGGTAAGTTCCGCTCGGCTGGCGTCGCTAACTGGGTAGGCAAACGTCTCCCAAGGAGGAGCACTATGAGCAACGCCATTGCCGCGACTCTGCGGCCGATTCCAATTCCGAAGCGGCAGGTGCTGCGCAGCGACCCGGCCGCCCAGGCCTTCATGCTGCTGCGCATCGCGTTCGTAGTCGCGCCGATTCTTTTCGGGCTCGACAAGTTCGCCGAGGTCATGATCAACGACTGGCCGAAGTACCTGGCGACCGAGTTCAACGACATCATCCCCGGGAGCGCCCAGGATGCCATGTACATGGTCGGCGGGATCGAGATCCTGGCTGGTCTTGTGGTGGCCATCTCGCCGCGATTCGGCAGCCTGTTGGTGGCCGGTTGGCTCGGTGGAATCATCGTCAGCCTCCTGCTGGTCGGCGGCTACGCGGATATCGCGCTCCGCGACTTCGGTCTGATGCTCGCCGCGCTGACCCTGTTCCGGCTCGCGAGCGCCTATTCCGGTCGCGCACCCAACGTCGACCACGTCCGCTAAGGCGAACGTGTGCAGCAAGCTCAGCCGGCCACCGGGCCGGCTGAGCTCTCACTAGTGTCGACCGCGATGGCTGACGAGCGCGAGGCTGACGCGGTGGTGGACCTGCTGGGCGGGACAGGGACGGGGCCCCTGTGGGGAATGGCCAGCAGCGACCTGAACGCGACCCTCCTGGCGTGGCCGCCCGGCCATGAGCTGGTCGAGGACACGAACGCCGAGCTCGATGTCCT
>DASUQG010000254.1:0-3575 GCA_036280695.1 Thermoleophilaceae bacterium | reverse complement strand
CGAGGCCGCCAGCCACGCGCAGGCCATCCGCCACGGCTGACGTATCGCCGCCTCGCCGCCCGGCATCCGCACCGGGAACAGCAGCCCGACGCGCTCGAAGTCCTCGAGGTCGCCGTACAGGAGCTCGCCTCCCCACACCGTGCCGTCGTCGCCGTATCCGGTGCCGTCGAAGATGGCGCCCACCGCCGGGCCGCGCTCGCCGTGCTCGGCGAGACACGCGGCCAGGTGGGCGTGGTGGTGCTGCACCCCGACGAGCCGCACGCCGTCGAGCTCGAGCGCGTGCTTCGTCGAGAGGTACTCCGGATGCAGGTCGTGCGCCACCAGCTCGGGCTCCACGGCGAATAGCCGCCGGAAGTGCTCGATGCCCGTGACGAACGAGCGCAGCGTCTCGAAGTTCTTGAGGTCGCCGACGTGGTGCCCGACCCACGCACTCCCGCCCTTCGCGACGGCGAACGTGTTCTTCAGCTCGGCGCCGCAGGCGAGCAGGTGGCGGTCGCAGTCGAGCGGCAGCGGGATCGCGCTCGGCACGTAGCCGCGCGAACGCCTCAGCAGCATCCGCCGGCCCTCGGCGTGGCGCACCACCGAGTCGTCGGTGCGCGTCTCGATCGGCCGGTCGTGCAGCAGGAAAACGTCCGCGATCTCCGCGAGCCGCTCGCACGCGTCGTCGTCGTGGAAGGCGATCGGCTCGTCGGACACGTTGCCGCTCGTCATCACGAGCGTGGTGCCCGCGTCCGCCAGCAGCACGTGATGCAGCGGCGAGTAGGGCAGCATCACGCCGAGCTCGGTCGAACCGGGCGCCACCGAGTCGCCCACCGGCGCATCGGGCCGGCGGCGCGCGAGCACGATCGGCCGCGCGCGGTCGGTCAGGAGGTTCAGCTCCGGCGGCTTCAGGCCCACCAGCTCGCGCACCACCTCCACGTCCGGTGCCATCAGCGCGAACGGCTTGTCCTCGCGGTGCTTGCGCGCGCGCAGCTCGGCGACGGCCGCCTCGTCGTCCGCCCGGCAGGCGAGGTGGAAGCCGCCGATGCCCTTCACCGCCACGATCGCCCCGTCCAGCAGCGCGCGGGCGGTGGCCTCGATGGCGTCGCGCGCCCCCGCGTCCCGGGGCGCGCCCCCGCCCGCGTACGCGAGGCGCACCTGCGGTCCGCACTCGGGGCAGGCGTTGGGCTGAGCGTGGAAGCGGCGGTCGGCCGGGTCGCGGTACTCGGCGAGGCAGGCCGTGCACATCTCGAACGCGGCCATCGTGGTGTTCGGGCGGTCGTAGGGCACGTCGCGGACGATCGTGAAGCGCGGCCCGCAGTTGGTGCAGTTCGTGAACGGGTAGCGGAAGCGCCTGTCGTCCGGGTCGAACAGCTCGGCCAGGCAGTCGTCGCAGGTGGCGCTGTCCGGCGTGACCGCGGCGCGCGGCTCGCCTCCGGACGGGCTCTCGCGGATCGAAAAGCCGCGCTCGCCCAGCTCCTCGAGCTGCTCGGACGTGACCCGCTCGACGCTCGCCAGGGGCGGCGCCTCGAGGGCCAGCCGCGCCAGGAAGTGCTCGACCGTCTGGTCCGGCGCCTCCGCCTCCACCACGACCCCGCGCGAGTCGTTCAGCACGTGGCCGGCCACCCCGAGCTCATCCGCGAGCCGGTACACGTACGGGCGGAAGCCCACGCCCTGCACCGTCCCCTCGATGCGGGCGCGGACCCGGCTCACCCCAGCTCCACCAGCTCGCGCAGCAGGTGGTACGCGCTCGCCTGCGCCTCCTGGATGCGCGGGATGTGCTCCGAGCGCGTCACCACCACGTGGTCCGCGAGCTGCTCGGCCGCCACCCGCCCGCCGTCGTAGCCGACCATGGCGATCGTCCGGAGGCCGCGCGAGCGCCCCTCCCCCAGCGCTGCGACGACGTTCGCCGAGTTTCCGCTCGTGGAGATGGCGAGCAGCGCGTCGCCGTCGCGCCCGTGGGCGATCACCTGGCGCGAGAAGATCGCCTCGGTGCCGATGTCGTTGGCGATCGCGGTGAGGATCGCCGGGTCCTCGGTGAGGTCGATCGCGCGCCGCGGCAGCCAGCGCGGGTCCGGCGGGCAGCGGAAGTCCGCCACCACGTCCATCGCGTCGGTGGCGGAGCCGCCGTTGCCGAGCGCGAGGAGCCGCCCTCCCGCCTCGAGATCGCCACGCAGCCCCGCGGCGGCGCTGAGCAGCTCGGCCCGGTTCTCGTCGAGCGTCTGGGCCCGCAGCTCCGCCACATCCTCCGCCTTCGCGAGGATCGATCGGCGCACGTCCTCCACCACTGCCTCGAGATCCTTCTCCCCCTCGGCGAGGAACGGGTAGAGGAAGCTCGACGCTCCGGTGTCGTGCACTCGGCGCTCGTCTCTGCCCTCGAGCAGCCCGCGGTGGTCGAAGAAGACGTGCACGAGCTCCCAGAGCACGTGGTAGAGCGTCTCGACGAGCTCCTGCCGGACCGAGGCGTCCTGGCTCGGCGGCTCGAACTCCCACTCCGCGCCGCCGCCCGCCGCAAAGCCCAGCGTCAGGCAGCCGCGC
Organism: Thermoleophilaceae bacterium; assembly: GCA_036280695.1. Lineage (GTDB taxonomy): Bacteria > Actinomycetota > Thermoleophilia > Solirubrobacterales > Thermoleophilaceae > JACVRW01. Next base: position 1,058 of record DASUQG010000254.1, on the reverse strand, counting down.
TCGCGGGCCAGCTTCAGCGCGTCCTCGGCATCGGAGCCGAAGCCGATCACGATGTCGCCGGACTCGAGCACCAGGCCCGCCTGCTCGACCAGCGGCCCGCCCTCGCCCGCGAGCGCGAGCGCCGGCAGCGCGCGCTTGCCGACGATCACGGGGTGCACGAACTCGACCGCCACGTGGCGGGCGTCCGAGCGCGCCGCCGGTGAGCCGCCGAGGGCGATCAGGCGCCCGCCGCGGGCGAAGCGCTCGGCCATCCGGTGGCACAGCCGAGCGAGCCGTTCGGACTCCGCCTCGAAGAAGGCCCTGTTCGCCTGCGTGCGCTCGGCGAGCGCGCGGTCGACGACGTCGCTCCCGAGCGCGTGCGTCAAGCCGGGGCCTCCACCCGCGAGCCCACCCGCGCGAGCCAGTCGCGCCACTCCTCGATCCCCTCACCCGTCTTCGCGCTCACCGTGATGCGCTCCACTCCCGGGTGGACAGCGTCGAGGTTGGAGAGGAAGCGGTCGAGGTCGAAGTCCAGGTGCGGCAGCAGGTCGATCTTGTTGATCAGGACCAGCTCGCAGGCGCGGAACATGAGCGGGTACTTGAGCGGCTTCTCCTCGCCCTCCGTGACCGCCGAGACCATGATCCGAGCGTCCTCGCCGACCCTGAACTCGGCGGGGCAGACGAGGTTGCCCACGTTCTCGATAACGAGCAGGTCGATCTCCGCGAGCTGCAGCTCCGGGAGCGCCGAGCGCACCATGTTGGCGTCGAGGTGGCACTCGCCGCCAAAGCTCGGGTCCGTGTTCAGCTGCGTGACCGGCACATGCAGCGCCGCCAGGCGGTCGGCGTCCATCGATCCCTGCACGTCGCCCTCGAGCACGCCGATGCGCACCCCCGGCGTGTCGGCCACCACGTGCTCCAGCAGCGCGGTCTTGCCCGCGCCCGGCGCGCTCATGAAGTTCACGACGCGCACGCCGGCGCGGTCGAAGTCGGCGCGGTTCGCCTGCGCGATCGTGTTGTTGGCGTCGAGCGCCTCCTCGACGATCCTCACCTTTGTGCGATGCATTCCGTCTCCTCGACCT
>DASUQG010000253.1:0-9357 GCA_036280695.1 Thermoleophilaceae bacterium | reverse complement strand
GGGCGCGTTCCCGACGGTTGCCGTGCTGGTGGCCGCGACCGCGCTGGTGCTGGTGGTGCGCAAGCGCTACGCCGACGCGCTCGTGCTGGTGGTCGGCCTCGCGCTCGTGTACGTGGCGGTGAACGTGACCAAGGAGGCCCTGGGGCGCGAGCGACCCGGCGGCGCGTTCGTCGGAACCTCAGGGCACGCCTATCCGAGCGGCCATGCGGCGTACGCCACGGCGTGGATCGCCGTCGCGGTGGCGCTCACACGAAGGCTGGGACTTGTCACGAGCGGGGCGCTCGTGTTCATCGCCCTTGCGATCGCCGCCGCGGTAGGGATCTCGCGGGTCTACCTGCGGGCGCACTGGTGGTCGGACGTGGCCGGGGGCTGGGGAGTAGGAGCCGGGATATTCGCGCTGCTTGCGGCGATAGTGCTCGTCGTCGAGTACATCCGCCACAATGGGGGCGAACGCGCGGGCGAATCCACGCAATCCGCCACCGCGCAGGGGACGCGATGAGCAACCTCGACCTGTCCAGTACAGAGATCGTCATCGTTCTGGCGAGCGCCCTGGTGCTCGTGTGCTTCGTCGTGCTGTTCGTCGTGCCGGCCGCCCGCTGCTACGGCCGCCTGTGGGAGAAGATCGCGGCCAGCTTCCTGACGGTTTACGTGCTCGCCACACTGCTGGGCATCGGCGCGGCGATCGGGCTGGCGATCGTCTGGACCTACGACACGTACGCCTGATGGGACGCTGATGCCGGCACAGACGCGCTCCTTCCTGGAGGCCCTCGACGAGGTCTCCGACGCGGTCGAGTCCGGTGCCGGGCTGCCCGCCGTGGCGCGTGCGGCCGGCCGGGCGCTCGATGCCAGCGTGATCGTGCTCGACTCGGGGAGCAGCGTGCTCGCCGTGGCGTGCGCGTCGCCGGAGGACGAGCGTGCGGTGATGGCGGGCGAGGCCGGGACCGAGACGGTGGAGCTGCGGGTGGCGGAGTCGGAGGTGGGGCGGCTCCGCTACCGACCGCGCGGCGAGCAGCCGCCCAGTGCCCTGCTGCGACTCGTCGCGAATCTGATCGCCCTGGAGCTGGAGCGCGCACGGGCGCCGGAGCGGGCGAGCGAGGCGGCGGTCGGCGACTTCCTCCAGGACCTGCTCGCCCGCCGCGTGACCGACCGGGAGAACATCGTGGCGCGCGCGGCCGAGCTGGGCTGCGACCTGGGGGGTGGAGCCACCGCGGTCGTGGTACGCGCCAGGCCCCAGGGACCCGAGGAGGGCGACTGGCGCGCGCGCGTGCTCACGCTCGCGGAGCGCGGCGCGCGCGCGATCGAGCGTGGGGCGCTGGCCGCATTGGCCGAGGCCGGCTGGTCGCGCCACGGCGCGAGCGGGCCGAACGAGGACGCCGGGATGCTCGCCCGACGCGAACTCGTGATCCTGGTGCCCGGCGCGGACCCGGCCGGCGGCCGGCGCGCGGCCACCGCGGTGCTCCACGAGCTGGAGGCGAGCCTGCCCGGCTTCGTCCTCACCGTGGCTCGGAGCCGCCACACGGCCGAGCCGGCCGACATCCACCGAGCCGGCGCCGAGGCCCTCCTCGCCGCGAACGTGGCGGAGGCGCGCGGGCTGGCCGAGCTGTCCTTCGAGGAGACCGGCGCCTACCGCCTGCTGCTCCCCGCGATGGCCGAGGACCCGCGCGAGCTCCAGGGCTTCTTCGACGAGACCGTCGCCCCGCTGGTCAGCTACGACGAGCAGTACGAGACCGAGCTGGTCCGCACGCTCGAGACCTTCCTCGACGCCGACGGCAACGTCGCCCGCACCTCAGAAAAGCTCTTCACCCACCGCCACACGATCCGGTACCGCCTGGAGCGCGTGAAGGAGCTCACCACGCTGGACGTCTCCTCCACCGACGGCCGCGAACGCCTCTCCCTCGGCCTGAAGGCAATGCGAGTGCTCGGCATAGTCCCGCCAGGAGGCCCGGCCCAGGAGAAGGGCAGCGAGGCGGGGCGCGTGCCGAACCAACACAAGAACCGCTAGAGCCACAGCTGGTGGTACCTTCGATTGTGCCTTGGGGAGTGGGGTAATTGGCGCGCCCGGCTGGCTTTGACCCAGCAAGTGCAGGTTCGATTCCTGCCTCCCCAGTCGCTGATTCCGTCCGTGGAATGCACGAACATGTGTTCGTATGCCACGCTCCGGTCCTCGATACAGCGAAGCCGAAGCGCGCGTGGCAGTGGCAGAGTCGATGTCCTTCTCTGAGGCCCTTCGCAAGCTCGGAATGCGCGCGGCCGGTGGTAACCACCTAACGCTTAAGAAGTACGTCGAGCTCTGGAACATTCCGACCGACCACTTCGACCCCCTGCTCGGGCAGCGGCGCGCGTTGGGTCGTCGCGAAATCAAGCCGCTGGAAGAAATTCTGGTCGAGCATTCGACCTACTCCCGCGGCAGCCTCAAGAAACGCCTGTACGCGGCGGGGCTGAAGCAACGTAGTTGCGAGCTCTGCGGTCAGGGCGAGATCTGGCGAGGCCGACGGATGGCCCTGATCCTCGACCACGTGAACGGCGTGGCCACGGACCACCGGCTCACGAACCTGCGGATCGTCTGTCCGAACTGTGCCGCGACGCTGGATACCCACTGCGGACGAAATGTGCGTCTCGTCGACGACCGGATATGCGAAGAGTGCATCCAGACGTACCGGCCGACCAACGTCGACCAGCGCTTCTGCTCACAGCACTGCGGTAGCCACCACGAACGACCGCACCTTCGGATCCCGCGGCCGGAGACGCGCAAGGTTCCGCGGCCCACCTATGAGCAGCTCAAGCAGGACCTCGCGCACATGAGCTGGCTTGCCGTGGGGAGGAAGTACGGCGTCAGCGACAACGCCGTGCGCAAGTGGATGCGCTGGTACGAGCGAGATGCGGAGGCCGCGTGAGCGTTGGGCCTCGGTACCCTCCTCACCCCATGGCCGCGCCTTTCACGGTCCTCATCATGGCCGCCGGCCAGGGCACTCGGATGCGTTCGGACATTCCGAAGGTGCTTCATCGCGTCGCGGGCAAGTCGCTCGTGGAGTGGGTTGCCGATGCGGCTCGGGCCGCTGGGGCGGAGCGGGTGGTCGCCATCGTGAGGCCGGGGGACGGGGTCGCCGAGGGGCTTCCGGATGGCGTCGAGGTGGCCGAGCAGCGGGAGGGCGAGGGCACCGGTGCCGCCGTGCTCGCGGCGCGCGAGACCGTGCTCGCCGGAAACGGCTCCGAGGAGTCCGGCCCGGTCGTGGTCCTGTCCGCCGATCACCCGCTGATCACGAGCGAGCAGCTCGACGGTCTCCTCGACGAGCACGAGAAGCAGGACGCCAGGGCCACCCTGCTCACCACGGACCAGCTCGACCCCACCGGCTACGGGCGCATCGTGCGCGACTCGTCCGGAAACGTCGACCGCATCTTCGAGACCAAGTACACCGATGGCCTCACGCCGGACGAGCTGGCGGTCCGTGAAGTCAACCTGGGCGCCTACGTGTTCCACGCGGAGACGCTCTTCGACGCCCTCGACAAGGTGGGCCTCGAGGAGGGTGAGCGCTACCTGACCGGCGTGTTTCCGCTGATCCGCGAGGAAGGCGGGACAATTGCTGCACACATGACCGACGACGCCGACGCCGCACTTGGCATCAACGACCGCGCGGGCCTGATGGCCGCCGACGAGGCCGCCCAGCGCCGGATCATCGAGGGCCACGCCCGAGCGGGTGTGACCTTCCTGCAGCCGGGAACCACCAGGGTGGATGCAGGCGTGACTATCGGTCGCGACACCACCATCGGGCCGGGCACGGTCCTCGAGGGGACCGCGGTGATCGGAGAGCGCTGCGAGATCGGTCCGCACACCACGGTCCGCGACGCCACGATCGGCGACGGCGCCACGGTGGTCCACTCCTTCGTCGTCGAAGCCGAGGTCGGGAGCGGCACGAAGGTCGGCCCCTTCGCCTACCTGCGCCCGGGCACGGTGATCGGCGAGGGCGCGAAGGTCGGCACGTTCGTCGAGATCAAGAACTCCGACATCGGCGCGGGCGCGAAGGTCCCGCACCTCTCGTACATCGGCGACGCCGACGTGGGGGAGGACAGCAACCTCGGCGCCAGCACGATCACCGCCAACTACGACGGGCGCAAGAAGCACCGCACGAAGCTCGGAAAGAGCGTGAAGACCGGCATCCACACGTCGCTCGTGGCCCCTCTCGACGTCGGTGAGCGGGCGTACACTGGCGCTGGCTCGACGATCAACGAGGACGTCCCCGACGGCGCCCTCGGAATCGGGCGTGCGAGACAGAAGAACATCGAGGGTTACGCGGATCGCGTGGAGGAGGACTCGCAAAAATGAGCAAGCCCCTCGAGACGGCTGAGGCGCCGTCGCCGGTGCGGAGCATCAAGGCCAGCTACGAGAAGCGTCTGATGGTCACCGCCGGTCGCGCGAGCCGCGAGCTGGGCGGGAAGATCGCCGAGAAGCTCGAGGTGGAGCTCACAGACGCCGGCCTCAAGACGTTCGCCGACGGCGAGGTCTATTGCCGCTATGCGGAGTCGATCCGCGGCGCCGACCTCTTCATCGTCCAGTCGATGTGCGGCTCCGAGCGCGAGGGCCTGACGCCCAACGACGCCCTCTGGGAGCTGCTCCTAATGGTGCACGCCGCGAAGCATGCCTCGGCGCACCGGATCATCGCCGTGAGCCCCTGGTACGGCTACTCGCGCCAGGACAAGAAGTCCGCGCCGCGCGAGCCGATCTCCGCCCGCCTGGTGGCCGACACGCTCGAGGTCGCCGGCATCGACCGCCTCGTGACGATGGATCTGCACGCCGGGCAGCTCCAGGGCTTCTTCTCGAAGCCGGTCGACCACATGACCGCGATGCCGATCCTCACCCAGTTCGTGATCGACAGGCTCGGCAGCGAGAACCTCGTGATCATCGCCCCGGACGCCGGCCGCGTGAAGCTCGTGCGCAAGTTCGCGCAGAAGGTCGGCGCGCCCTACGCGCTGATGGAGAAGGAGCGCCCCGCCCAGCAGGTGGCCGAGATCGGTTACGTGATCGGCGACGTGAAGGGCAAGACGGCCGTGATCGTGGACGACATCATCGGCACCGGCAGCACCCTCAGCGCCGCCGCGCAGACCGTCCTCGACGAGGGCGCCGAGCGGGTGTTCGCGGTCGCCACGCACGGGCTCTTCTCGGGCAACGCGTTCGAGAACCTCGTCAGCGGGCCGCTGGACGGCATCGTCGTGACCGACACCGTGCCGCTCCGGGAGGGCGCCCCTGACCTGATCACGCAGCTCACCTGCGCCGACATCCTCGAGGACTCGATCCGCCGCATCTTCACCGACGACTCGGTCTCCGAGATCTTCGCCGGCGAGAACCAGCTGTTCTGACAAAAAGCTCCGTCGCGCCTGACCAATCGGGGGTAGGCTGGGGCCATGTCCGAGCGGTGGGTACCGCTCTTGGCCGCCGCCGTAGGTCTCCTCGGGGGGATGGGCGGTGCATACGTAGGAGGCACGCTCGCGAACGAGGGGCAGCAGGACCGCTTCGAAGCCGAGCGGAAAGCCGAGACGCGAAACATACGGTTGGACGCGTATGTGGATTTCCTGAAGGCCTGTGAGACGGCGTTCTACATCGACGAGACCTTCTCTCGCGCAGAGAAGACTCGGCTCACCGGAGAACTCTCCGCCGCCCTGGCAAGGGCTGCTCTTGTCACGTCCTCGGCCGATGTACCGCCGGCAGCCGGAACGCTTGCGGAAGCCTGTCGCGAGGACGACGATGATCCTGTGGCTCGCGGCCCCGGCATTCGCTTCCTCGAGGCGGCACACCCGGAGCTCGACACCGACGATTAGCCGGGCCGGCCCAACTCCTCAGCCCACAGGCATTCCAGCTCGCCCAGCTCGGTCGAGGGCGGCTCGCCGAACCACCACTCGCGCCCGATCCGATACCAGTTGCGCGTGGCGCCGAGCTGGCCCAGCACGGCGAGCACCCCCGACTCCATGCGCCGGCCCATCAGCTCGTTGGCCGGCAGGTTCTCGCGCCGCATCACCCGGTAGAAGTCCGAGCGAGGGTCCGACACCGCCGCGATCGCCTCCATCACCCGTGACGAGTCGATCGTGACCTCGCGGTCCTCCATGTACCACCCGCCCACCGCGCGCACATGGTCCATCAGCAGCTCTGCGTCCACCTTGCGCGGGTCGTTCAGGAAGCCGAGGTCGTGGAGCGCCACGCGCAGCTCCTCGGGGTCGTCGTCGAAGATCGCCTCGAGCGCCGCGATCTCGAGCTCGATCTGGTCCTGGTCGAGGTGCTTCGTCATCCCGAAGTCGAGGAACGACACACGCCCGTCCGGAAGCAGCAGGTAGTTGCCGGGGTGTGCGTCGGCGTTGAAGTGCTGTAGGTGGTAGATCGAGCCGAAGCAGAAGCGGAACACGACCTCGCCGAAGCGGTCGCGCTCGGGCTGGGGCAGCTCGCGCACCTCGTCGAAGCCTGCACCGTCCACCCACTCGCTCACGAGCACGCGCTCGGTGGACAGTCGGGTGACCACGTCGGGCACGTGGATGAACGGGTGGCGCCGGTAGCCGCGGGCGAACGCCCGCTGCGACTGCGCCTCGAGCTCGTAGTCGAGCTCCTCCATCACCCGCTCCTTCAGCTCAGCGGCCGCGGCCTTGGCGTCGAGCCCGGGAGCGAACGCCTTGGCGAGCCGGAGGATCAGCCCGGCGTTCTGCATGTCGGCCGCGATCGCGGAGGCCACGCCGGGGTACTGCACCTTCACCGCCACGCGGCGCCCGTCGGGGAGCACGGCCCGGTGAACCTGGCCGATCGAGGCGGCCGCGGCGGCGTCGTGCTCGAAGTCCTCGAAGAGCCCCTCCACCGGCTCCTCCCACTCCTCGTCCAGCACCGCGCGCACCTTCTTCCACGGCATCGGCGGCGCCGTCGAGCGCAGCGTGGCGAGCTTGTCCTGGTAGAGCTCGCGGTATTCCGGGGGCAGGAACTCGGTGTCGATGAACGAGGCGAGCTGGCCGATTTTCATCGCGGCGCCCTTCATGCGCCCGAGCGTCTCGACCATCTGGTCCGCGGCCGCCATGTGGCGCTGCTCGAGCGCCTGCGCGGCCTCCTCGCGATCGCGGGCCAGATTGCGAGCCCGAGTGCCGGCATAGCGAGCGCCCTGCGAGCCGACCACCGAGCCGACCTGCGCGGTGCGCCGGAGCCGGCCCTTGGGGATGTCGGTCTCGTCGGCCACGCCTCCCCAAGATAAGCCCCATCGCTACACTGGCCAGCCGTCATGGCCGATGCAAAGCGACCCACTCTCGACGTCCAGGAGCGCTCCGAGCGCGGCACGCGCCCGATGAAGCGCCTGCGCCGTGAGGGCTTCGTGCCCGGCGTGGTCTACGGCGGCAAGGACGGCGACAGCACCTCCTTCAAGGTGGACTCGCGCGCCCTGCGCCAGGTGCTCGTGGGCGGGCAGGCGCTGATCGACCTCAAGGTGGGCAGCAAGACCCGCCCGGTAATCGTGAAGGACCAGCAGCTGCACCCGGTGCGCGACGAGGTCATCCACATCGACCTGCTCGAGGTGCGCCTCGACGAGAAGATCCAGACGACGGTCGGCGTGCACATCGAGGGCACCGAGGAGTCGCCCGGCGTGAAGGAGGGCGGCGTGCTCGAGCAGGTGACCCACCAGCTGAACATCGAGGCCCTGCCCACGGCCATCCCCGACTACATCGCGGTGGACGTCTCGCACATGGAGATCGCGGCGACCATGCACCTCTCCGAGATCACCGCCCCCGAGGGCGTGGAGTTCCTCGACGACGCGGAGGAGACCGTCATCGCGACGGTCGTCGTCCCGACCGAGGTCGAGGAGCCCGAGATCGAGGAGGAGACGGAGCTGGTCGGCGAAGAGGGCGAGCTGGAGGAGGGCGCCGAGCCCGCCGAGGGCGAGGAGGGCGAGGCCCCCGAGGGCGAGGCCGCCGCCGAGGAGGCCGAGGGCTCCGAGTGAGCCTGTTCCGCCGCGGCGGAAAGGCGGACTGGCTGGTGGTCGGGCTGGGCAATCCCGGCGACCGCTACGCGCGCACCCGTCACAACGTCGGTTTCGAGGTGGCGAAGCTGCTGGCCGAGCGCCTCGGACTGCCCAAGTTCAAGAACAAGTACGGAGGCCTTTACACAGAGGGCAAGCGTGTCGCCGTCTTGTTGCCGCAGACGTACATGAACGAGTCCGGAAGCTCAGTCGGGCCAGCTCGGGGAGCGCTCGGCGTGGATATCGACCACGTGGTGGCGGTGCATGACGAGATCGACCTCCCGTTCGGGAAGGTCGAGGTGAGGACGGGCGGTGGCCTGGCAGGGCACAACGGCCTCAAGTCTCTGAAGCGGGGTCTAGGCAGCGGCGACTTCGGGAGGGTGCGAGTGGGCGTGGGGCGGCCGGACAGCACCGATCCCGAGATCGTGTCCCGATACGTCCTCGGACGCTTTTCGGAGGACGAGAACGACGTCCGGGCGCTGGTGGAAGCGGCGGCCGACGAGCTCGACCGGCTCGTCAGCGCCTCAGCCTGACCGTCTTCTTCTTGACCGTGACGTTCCCCGCGGCGTCGGTCGCCTTCAGCCGCAGCGTGAGTCGCGCCGACCGCGCCCGCGCGAGCGCCCGCTTCCCCTTGCGGGTGAACTTGGCGACCAGCTTGAGCGAACCGGCCTTGGCGATCGCTCGCTTGCCACTCGTGGCGACCTTCTTGCCGCGGTAGAGGACGTCTACGACGAGCGTGCCGGCCTCCGTCGTGGAGGCCGAGCTGTTGAGCCCACGCCGCAGGACACGCGCGAGGCGCTGGCGCGCGTAGCCGAGCACGACCACCGGCGCGGTCGTGTCCGGCGCAGCGCCCGAAGGCGAGCCGCTGGGTGTCCCGGTCCCCGTGTCCGGACTGGTCACGGTCCACGTTCGCGTTGCAGGAGTGGCGTCGGCATTCCCCGCGCCGTCTGTTGCCCAGACCTTGAAGGTGTGGGTGCCGACGGCGAGGCCCGAGAAGCCGCGTGGCGACGTGCAGCCGACCTCGACCGACTGACTGTCGAGCTGGCAGCGGAACGTCACACCGGGCTCGCTGGAGAATGCGAACTCGGCGCTCGTCGCGGTCGTCGAGCCCGTCGGCCCCGAGTCCGCGAGCGTGGTTTCTGGCGCCACCGTGTCGACGGTCCAGGTCCGCGTCGCCGGCGTGCTGTCCTCGTTGCCGGCGAGGTCGCGGGCCCGAACCCTGAAGGTGTAGTTCCCGTCCGCGAGGTCGCTGTACTCCTTCGGCGACGGGCAGCTCGCCTCCACGCCGTTCAGCGAGCAGACGAAAGAGCCCGACTCGTTCGAGTTGAACTCGAAGTGCGCCGAGGTGCTCGCCACCGTGCCACTCGGACCCGAAAGCGCCAGGCTG
>DASUQG010000252.1:0-2303 GCA_036280695.1 Thermoleophilaceae bacterium | reverse complement strand
GGACCCCGGGCCATACGGCTGTCTGGGCGCCGGGCCGGGCGCCGCGCTCGCCGCCAAGATCGCCCACCCGGACCGGCAGGTCTGCCTGCTGCTCGGCGACGGCGCGTTCGGCTTCTCGGGCCTCGAGTTCGACACCTTCGTCCGCCACGGGATCCCCGTCGTCGGCGTGATGGGCAACAACGGCATCTGGGCGCTCGAGAAGCACCCGATGGAGTTCCTCTACGGCTACTCGGTGGCCGCCGACCTTCAGCCGGGCCTGCGCTACGACGAGGTGGTGCGCGCGCTGGGCGGCCACGGCGAGCTGGTCGAGCGGCCGGAAGACCTGCGTCCCGCGCTGGAGCGCGCGTTCTCGAGCGGCAAGCCGGCGCTCGTGAACGTGCTCACCGACCCGACGGTCGTGTATCCGCGCAAGGCGAATCTCGCCTAGCGCTATTCAGCGACCTGGGTTATAGTGACCCGGCTGGGTGGACATGCCGTGCGGCAAACCCGCTGGAGTCCACTTGGTACATAGGTTCGGGCGAAGCCGCATCGTATCGGCGCCTCCCGCCGTCCGAACCGCAAGGCCCTTTCATGGCACGTACCCCTGCCCGTCCTGATAGGGCCGTTTGGAGAATCGCCCGCATGATGCGGGCGGTTCTCTTTTAGGAGGCGCTCAGCGCGGCGCCGTGGAGGATGTCGGCCACGCTCACCTCGACCTCCCTGAGGTCGAGCGCGCGGATCGACTCGGTCAGGATCACCGCGCCCGCAACGATCGTCGGCGCGCGGTCCGGATGGAGACCCTTGACCTGGCGGCGCTCCTCGAGCGTCATCCCCGCCAGCATCGCGACCATCCGCTCGCATGAGGCGAGGCTCAGCCGGTACCCGTGGACCTGCTCGGCGCCGTCGATCGCGGCGAGCGAGGTCGCCGTTCCCGCGACGGCGATGCCCTGCTCCACGGAGACGTCCGGGACGAGCTCGCGCACCGCGGCCGCCATCTCGTCCAGGTCATCGAAGCGCTCCGTGAACCGCACCGAACCCATCTGAGTCGAGACGTGGAACTCCGGATCAGCGCCCGGCCGCCCGACCACGTACTCGGTCGACCCGCCTCCGATGTCGATCACCACGGACTCCTGCTCGTCGTTGCGGTTGCTGGTCGCACCGAGGAAGGTCAGCCGGGCCTCCTCGTCGCCCGAGATGGTGCGGGGCTCGATCCCGAAGCGCTCCTTCAGATAGTCCCGAAACTCCGGCCCGTTCTCGGCGTCCCGCATGGCGCTGGTGGCCAGCGCCACCACGCGCTCCGTGCCGAGCCGGTCGATCACCTCGCGGTAGACCGCGATCGCCTCCGCCACCCGGTCCATCGCCTCCTGCGCGAGCCGGCCGCTGGAGTCCACGCCCTGCCCGAGCGCGGTGATCAGCGTGCGTCGCTCGAGCTCGACCACCTGCCCGTCCTCGACCTCGGCCACCAGCAGCCGCGTGGTGTTGGTGCCGATGTCGACGACCGCGACGGGCACGGGCGTCAGTCGTCCAGCAGCTCGAGCACTCGCTCCACCGGGCGGCCGAGCACCGCGCGATCGCCCCTGACCACCACTGGCCGCTGCATGAGGGCCGGATGCTCCGCCATCAGCGCGATCGCCTCGTCGTCATCCGGCTCGCGCTCCGCCAGGCGCAGCTCCGAGTAGACGGGCTCCCGGGCGCGAAACAGTTCACGCGCCGGGCGACCGGTCTTGACCACCAGCTCCCGGATCTCCGCCTCGCTGAGCGGCTCGACGTGGTAGTCCACACGCTCGAAATCGACGCCCCGCTCCTCCAGCAGCAGCGCCAGCTTCTTGCACGTCGTGCAGGTGCGCTTCTCGTAAACGACCAGCTCAGCCATCGCGTTGACGCTAACGCAACGCTTCACTAACCTGATACGTCGCCGCGGGGTGGAGCAGTCAGGTAGCTCGTCGGGCTCATAACCCGAAGGTCGCGGGTTCGAATCCCGCCCCCGCTACCTCAAGAAGCCCCCGCAACCGCGGGGGTTTCTGCTTGGAGGGCGTGGAGTGAAGGGAGCGCCGTGGTACCGAGGAGGTACCAGCGCCACGTGGGTCAGGTGGGTCGACCCTGACGCGCATCAGGGTCGCACCACGCAAAATGCGCGATTCGACGGGGCCGACGACCCGCTCTCGCGCTCCTCGGTCGTCGAAGCCTACTTCGACGGCACCGAGCACGATTCCGTCCTCGGCACGTACTCGATCACCGAGGAGGGCGAGACGACGCTCGACGCGCCGCTGGCTGCGTACCGGGTGGAGGACGGCGAGGTACTCCCCGCGCGTTAGCTCTGGTAA
>DASUQG010000251.1:0-2244 GCA_036280695.1 Thermoleophilaceae bacterium | reverse complement strand
GCCGCCTTCGAGCTGGTGTCGTTCGACATCGAGGCGTCGTCCACGCGCTCGCCGCTCGCGCACGTGAAGGTGCGCATGCCGGACGGCGAGGTCGAGTCGGGCAGCTTCACCGGCGACGGCCCGGTGGACGCTTTCTTCAGCGCGCTCAACGCCGCGACGGGGCACGAGGCGCGCCTGAAGGAGTACCAGGTGTCCGCCGTCACGGGCGGCCGCGATGCGCTGGGCGAGGTGAACGTCCTGCTCGAGCTGCGCGGCCACCTCTCGTCCGGAGTGGGCGTGTCCACCGACATCCTCGAGGCGTCGGGCAAGGCCTACCTGCGCGCGATCTCGAACGCCCTGGCGAACGACGTGGCGGCCGAGGCCGAGCGCATGCTCCAGCGAGAGGCGAAGAAGACACCTACCCCGTAGGGCCTTGGCCGCCGAGTCCTTCACCATGCGCGACGGTGAGCGCACCATCCGCTTCGGTGAGGGCGCAGCGGACGGGGCAGCCGACCTGCTGAGCCAGTCGGGCTTCGAGGAATACGCCCTGCTCACCACCGAGCGGGCGTCCGGAAGCGTGCCGCTCGAGGACGGGGCGACGCAGGTGGTGCACGTGCCGCCAGGGCGCGTGGACGAGATCTCGGCCGCGCTGCTGGCCGACGTGGTCCAGGCGCCACTCGTGGCGTTGGGCGGGGGCCGGGTGATCGACACCGCCAAGGCGATCGCGGGCGTGACGGGCGCAGCGGTGGCCGCCATACCGACCACGCTCTCGGGCGCGGAGCTCACGCCCTTTCACCGCACACCGGCGGGGGTGGAGGGGGCCCGGCTGGTGCGCCCGTCCCTTGTAATCGCCGATCCCGCGCTGATGGCATCCCAGCCCGGGCCACAGCTGGCCGCGAGCGCCATGAACGCGCTCGCGCACGGGATGGAGGCGCTCTACACGCCGCTCGCGAATCCGGTGGCCGAGCGGGCGGCGCTGCGAGGCGCGGAGCTGATCGCGTCCGATGATGTCGCGCTCGGTGCGCTGCTGTGCGGCTGGGCGTCCGGGATGACCGGCTTCGCGGTGCACCACGCCACGTGCCAGCTGATCGTGCGCACGGCGGGCACGCCGCACGCTCAGACGAACGCGGTGATGCTGCCGCACTTCGCCGGCATGATGGCGGGCCGGGCACCGCGCGTGATGGGCGAGTTCGCGCACGCGCTCGGCGCCCCGGACGGAAGCCCCGACGCCGCGGCCGGCCGCGCCGCCGAGCTGTCCGCGCGCAGCGGCCACACGCGCCTCGCCACGCTCGGCGTCGAGGAGCAGCACCTGCCGGCGGTGGCAGCCGCGGCCATGCAGCACCCCGCGCTCGCCAACACGCCCGACCCGCCCGGCGAGGACGAGCTGCTCGCCCTACTGCGGGACGCGCTCTAGCTTCCGGCTGGGCGGGCGCATCGCGGGCGCCGGCTCGCGCATCCGCTGCTGCTGGCGCTCCGGTGTGATCATCACGACGTTCCACGCAAGGCCGAGGCGCTTCATCGCGCGGATCACGATGCCGCCGAGGTCGATCTCCCACCAGCGCAGCCCGTGCATCGCCGAGCGCGGGAAGGCATGGTGGTTGTGGTGCCAGGACTCGCCGAACGTCGGCAGGGCGAGCCAGAACACGTTCGTGGAGCGGTCCTCGGTCTCGAAGCGCCGGCGCCCGAAGAAGTGGCAGATCGAGTTGATCGAGAACGTCATGTGGTGGACCAGGAACAAGCGCACGAGGCCGGCCCAGAAGAACGCGGTGAGCGCGCCCTTCACGTTCCCCGCCACGAGCCAGCCGATGCCCGCGGGCATGAGGAAGCCGAGAGACACCCAGAGCGGGAACAGCCGGTGGATGATGCGCATGCCGCGGTCCTCGAGCAGGTCGGGCGCGTACTTGTCGGCATCCTGGGCGGTCGCGTGGTTGAAGAGCCAGCCGACGTGGGCGTGCCAGAGCCCGCGCAGTGGACCCGGCGTCTCCCCATGGTGATCGACGTGGGGGCTGTGCGGATCGCCCTCCGCGTCGGGGAAGGTGTGGTGCTTTCGGTGGTCGGAGACCCAGCCGATCACCGGGCCCTCCACCGCGACCGAGCCCAGGATTGCGTACAGGTACTCGACCGGCTTGTAGGTGGCGAAGGCCCGGTGGGTGAGGAGCCGGTGGTAGCCGACGGTGACCCCGCCGACCGAAATCGCGTAGAGGGTCACCAGCAGGATCAGGTCGGTCGGCCCCACGAGGTCGTTCCAGAGCATCGGAACCGCCG
>DASUQG010000250.1:0-2819 GCA_036280695.1 Thermoleophilaceae bacterium | reverse complement strand
GAGCAGCTCGCGTCGGGTGGGCCCGACTCCAAGGAGGGAGCGAAGGGCGAGATCGAGGTGATCTCCGAGCCGCTCGTCTCCTGGACGAAGCGCCACCGGCTCCTGCGCGTCCCGGTAATCCGCGGGGTCGTCGCGCTCGCCGAGTCGCTCAAGATCGGCTTCCGCGCCCTCGGGATCTCCGCCAACGCGCAGATGCCGGCCGACGAGGCCGGCAACAAGCAGGACATCGGCGGCGGGGCCTGGGCCGGCACGATCGCCTTCGCGCTGCTGTTCGCCGTCGGCCTCTTCTTCCTGCTGCCCGCGGGCCTGACAAACATCTTCTCCGACTCGATCCCGAACGGGTTCGTCTTCGTGGTGATCGAGAAGCTGGTCCGGATCGCGATCTTCCTCGGCTACCTGGCGCTGATCTCGCGCATGCCGGACCTCCAGCGAGTTTTCCAGTACCACGGAGCCGAGCACAAGACAATCTCCTGCTACGAGGCCGGGGAGCCGCTCACGCCCGAGAACTCGCAGCGCTACTCGCGCTTCCACCCGCGCTGCGGCACGAGCTTCCTGCTGCTGGTGATGATCGTGGCGATCGTGGTGTTCGCGCCGCTCGGCAAGCTCGACTGGCACTGGCTCTTCATCTCGCGCGTAGTCGGCATCCCGATCGTTGCCGGGCTCGCATTCGAGCTGATCAAGTGGTTCGGCAGGAACCGCACCAAGCGCTGGGCCCGCATCCTGATGTGGCCCGGCATCCAGCTCCAGCGCCTCACGACGCGGGAGCCCGACCTGTCCCAGCTCGCCGTTGCGATTGCGGCGCTCGAGGCCGTGCTCGCCGTGGAGAACCCACGCGCGGCCTCCGAGGAGGACAAGGTCGGCATGGAAGTCGTGGCCTAGGTTTAGCCTCGCGGACCTTTCGATAGGCTCGTGACATGGGCGCCGTGCTGCTTACCGGCGCCACGGGATTCGTGGGCCGCGAGGTCCTGTCGCGCTTTCTGGAGCGGGACGGGTCTCATGTCTTCGCGCTCGTGCGCGCTGAAAACGACGACGAGGCCGCTGGTCGGCTGCCGGTTCACGAGCGGCTGACCGCCGTGGCCGGTGACATCGAACGCACGCGGCTCGGGCTCGCCGACGAGTCCCGCGAGCGACTGCGCCGCGAGGTCACGACGGTGCTGCACTGCGCGGCGTCCGTCTCCTTCGACATGCCGCTCGAGGACTCGCGCAGGGTGAACGTGGAGGGCACGCGCCGCGTGCTCGACTTCGCCCGCAGCTGCACGAGGCTGGAGCGCTTCAGCTACGTCTCGACCGCCTACGTGGCGGGCGAGCCGGGCCGCCTGTTCCGCGAGGACGAGCTGGCGGTGGGCCAGAGCTTCCGCAACCCCTACGAGCGCTCGAAGTTCGAGGCCGAGCTGGCGCTTCGCAGCGAGGGCGCCGACCTGCCGCTCCAGATCCTGCGTCCGAGCATCGTCGTCGGCGACAGCACCACCGGCCGCACCTCCTCGTTCAACGTCCTCTACGGCCCGCTGAAGGCGTTTGCGCGCGGCGCTGTCCCGGCGATTCCCGCTCGCCGCGACGCGCCCGTGGACATCGTCCCCGTGGACTACGTGGCCGACCGTGTGCACGAGCTCGCCACGCGCGGGCCGAACGGAACCTTCCATCTGGTGGCCGGGCGCAACGCCACGACGGTCGGGCGCCTGCTCGAGATGTCGTCCCAGGAGCTCGGCCGCTCCGAGCCCGCCGTCCTGTCGCCGCGGCTGTACCGCCGCTGGGTGCACCCGTGGCTGCGCCGGAAGTACCGCGGGCTCCGGCGCATGGAGGTCTACTTCCCGTACTTCGCGATGCGCGTGCGCTTCGACGACCGGCGCCTTGGGCCCGGTCCGCGGGTGGAGGGCTACTTCCACCGGCTCGTGCGCTACGCCCAGGCAGCGGGTTGGGGTCGCAGGTAGGCCCTACCCTTGTCTGCGTGATCGAGAAGCTCGTGGAGCAGATCGAGGGCCGCTTCGCCGAGCTGTCGGAGCAGATGTCGGACCCTGAGGTGATCTCGGACCAGCGGCGCTATGCCGACGTGGGCCGCGCCTACCGCGCCCTCGAGCCCGCCCATGCCCTCGCGCAGGAGTGGCTGCGCAGCGCCGACGACGCGGCCGGTGCCCGCGAGCTGCTGGCCGAGGACGGCGATGACCCGGAGCTGCGGGAGATGCTGCGCGCCTCGGAGGAGCGGCTGGCGGAGCTCGAGGAGGAGATCCGCCTCGCGATGGTTGAGCCCGACCCGAACGACGAGAAGGACGTGATCGTGGAGATCCGCCCGGGCGCCGGCGGCGAGGAGGCCGGCCTTTTCGCCGGCGACCTCTACCGCATGCTCGACCGCTACGCGGACCGCCGCGGCTTCAAGACCGAGCCGATCGAGGTCGGTGAGGGCCACTTCACCTTCGCGGTCAAGGGCCGCGGCGCCTACAGCGTCTTCAAGTACGAGGGCGGGACTCACCGCGTCCAACGGGTCCCGGAGACGGAGTCGCAGGGGCGGATCCATACCTCCACCGCCACGGTGGCCGTGCTGCCCGAGGCCGAGGACGTGGATGTGCACATCGACCCCAACGACCTCCAGGTGGACGTGTACCGCTCGTCGGGCCCGGGCGGTCAGTCCGTGAACACCACGGACTCCGCCGTGCGGATCACGCACAAGCCGACGGGCCTCGTGGTGTCCATGCAGGACGAGAAGTCGCAACTCCAGAACCGCGACAAGGCGATGCGCGTGCTGCGCGCGCGGCTCCTGGAGCGCGAGATGGCGGCGCAGCAGGCGGAGCAGGCGGCGGCGCGGCTCGCGCAGGTGGGCTCCGGCC
>DASUQG010000249.1:0-12115 GCA_036280695.1 Thermoleophilaceae bacterium | reverse complement strand
GCGCCGGCGGGACCCCCGCGAGTCGATGGTGATCTCGATCGAGGAGGAGGGGGTGCGCTTCCGCTCCTATGCGGACGGGACCGAGCGCTTCATGGGCCCCGAGACATCGATGGAGGTGCAGGCCGCGCTCGGCTCCGACATTGCGCTCGCCTTTGACGAGTGCACGCCCTTCCACGTGGAGCGCGACTACACCGCGAGCTCCATGGAGCGCACGCATCGCTGGCTCGACCGCTGCGTGGCATGGTCCCGCGAGCACGCGCCGAACGGCCAACTGATCTACGGCATCGTCCAGGGCGGGGTCTACGAGGACCTGCGCGCCGAGTCGAGCGCCTACGTGGCCGGCGCCGGCGTGGACGGCATCGCAATCGGCGGCTCGCTCGGGCAGGAGAAGGCCCAGATGCGCGAGGTGGTGGGCTGGGCGCTCGCCGGGCTCCCGGACGAGCCGCCGCGCCACCTGCTCGGGATCGGCGACGTGGACGACCTGGTCCACGCCGTGGGCGCGGGCATCGACAGCTTCGACTGCGCCACGCCCACCCGGCTGGCACGCCATGGGACGGCCTTTGTCCACGACCCCGGCGGCCGCTGGCGCCTGGACCTGGCGAAGAGCGTCCACCGGACAAGCCGAGAGCCGATCGACCCGGATTGCCCGTGTCCGGCCTGCCGCGAGCACACGCGCGGCTACCTCCACTACCTCACACGGGTCAATGAGCTCACGGCCAAGCGGCTGCTCACGCTCCACAACCTGACCTTCATGGAGCGGCTCATGCGCAGGCTGCGCGAGGCGATCATCGCGGGTGAGTACGAGCGCGAGGCCCAGAGGGTGCTCGGGTGAGCGCGACCGCGCCGTACTGGCTCGACGCCCCCTACGAGCCGCGCGCGCCGCTCGCCGACGACGTGGAGGTCGATGCGGTCGTGGTGGGCGCCGGGGTGGGCGGGCTCTCCTGCGCCCGCCGCCTCGCGCGCCACGGCATGGACACGCTGGTGCTGGAGCGCGGCACGGTCGCCGGCGGCGCGAGTGGCCGCAACGGCGGCTTTCTGCTGGCGGGCGTGGCCGCCTTCCATGTGGACGCGCGCGAGCGCCTGGGCGCCGAGCGTGCGCGAGCCATCTACCAACGCACGCTCGACACGCAGCAGGAGGTCTACGAGCTGGCCGAGGAGCTCGGTGCCGGCGATGCCGTCCGGCGCGTCGGGCTCCTTCGCGCCAGCGACTCCGAGGAGGAGGCCGAGCACGTCCGCCGCCACGCAGAGGCCCTGCGCGCGGACGGCTTCCCGGCGCAGCTCGTGGGGCGCGATCAGCTGCCCGCCGCGCTGCGCCGGAGCTTCTTCAACGGCTGCCTGACCGAGAACGACGGCGTGCTCCATCCGGCGCGCTGGATCAGGGCGCTCGCCGCGGCGGCGGAGCGGGCCGGGGCGCGCATCTGCGAGGGCACGCCAGTGCGCGGGCCGGTGTGCGCGCCGCACGAGGCCGAACTGCTTGCCGGGGGCAGAACCGTGCGCGCGCGGCACGTGATCGTGGCGAGCGACGGCGGGCTTCCGGCGCTGGTTCCGCGCTACGAAGGCCGGGTTCGGGCGCGGCGCCTGCACATGGTGGCCACGGAGCCGCTTCGCGAGCGCGTCCTGGAGCGCCCTCTGTACTCGCGCTGGGGCTTCGAGTACGCGCAGCAGGCGCCCGGAGGACAGGTGCTCGCGGGCGGCTTCAGCGACGTGGACGGCGAGGCCTCGTACACCGACAGCAACGAGGGCTCGCCCGCGGTGTGGGAGCGGATCGAGGCCTGGCTCGGGGAAGCACTCGGGGTCCACGCACAGATCACACACCGCTGGGTCGGCACGGTCGGCTACACCGACGACGGCCTGCCCTACGCGGGCGCGGTGCCCGAGCAGCGGGGCCTGTACGTGCTGGGCGGCTACTCAGGGCACGGCAACGTTCCGGGGTATCTGGCCGGGAAGGAGGTCGCCGACCTGGTGGCCGGTGAGCCGGGGGAGCCCGTGCTCAGCGCTGGGAGTGCTCGCGAATGAAGTCGCGCACACCGTCGATCTGCTGCTGAGGGTCGCCGGTGTCGACCGGCTGCACGCCGTTGTCCCCGGATGACGACAGGAGCGCCAACGCCACCACCGCGATGGCCGCGAGGGCGGCGAGCAGCGCCAGGAAGCCGCCGAGGCGCCGCCGGCCGGCAGCGCGGCGGGCCGCCGCGGCACGCTCGTCCCGCCGCGCACTGGCCGGGGCGGCCGTCAGCGGAGGCGCCGCCTGCTGCACGCGCGTGGGCTGCGGCCCGCGGTACTCGGTTCGTGGCAGCGCCCGGGTCGCGGACGTGTCGTCCATGGCGCGCGTGGCGTCGTAGTCCGTGAACGGGAGCCGCTGCGTGGCATCGGTGGCCTCGCCGCGCGCGCCGGCCTCGATCGCCTCAGCCATCTCGAGCGCGCTCGAGTAGCGGGCGGCGGGGTCGCGCTCGAGCGCGAGCCGCACGGCGTCGTCGAGCTCCGGCGGCACCTCCGGCCGGTAGTCCGCGATCGGCGCCACCGGCTCCTGCTGCTGCTTGAGCGCGAGCTCCGTGAGCGAGGCGTACTCGTGCGGCAGGCGTCCGGTCAGAAACTGATACGCGCACACGCCGAGCGAGTAGATGTCCGATGCCGGTCCGGCCTCCTCACCGCGCGCCTGCTCCGGCGACAGGTACGCCGCCGTCCCGAGCACCGAGCCGACCTGCGTGATGCGGGTCTGCTCGGCCGCCTTGGCGATGCCGAAGTCGGCGAGCTTCGTGGCGCCCATCTCCTCCGCGAACAGCAGGTTGCCCGGCTTCACGTCGCGGTGGACCACGCCCGCTCGGTGCGCGTAGTCGAGCCCGTGACAGGCGTCGCGTACCAGCCGCACGGTCTCGTCGATGTCGAGCTCCTTGCGCTCGCGCAGCATGTCGGCCGCCGACGGCCCGTCCACGTACTCCATGACGATGTAGTGGCGCTCGGTCGCCGGATCCTGGCCCGAGTCGAACACCTGCACGACGTTGGGGTGCTGGAGGCGCGCGGCCGAGAGCGCCTCGCGCCGGAAGCGCGCCACGAACGCCTCGTCGTCGGCAAGGTGCTCGGCGAGCAGCTTCACGGCCACGGGACGCTCGAGCACGGTGTCCTTGGCCATGAACACCGTCGACATGCCGCCCGCCCCGAGGCGGCGCTCGATCCGGTAGCGGCCCGCGACCTCCGTGGGCGAACTCACTACTTCTCCTTGCCCTTCGCCTTGGATGCGCCCGGGCCCACGCCCCCGCCGCTGTCCGACTCCGGGATCGCGCCGCCGCTGTCGCCGTCTCCGTCCTGCGGGATCGTCTCTTCCTCGGGGGCCGGCTCGGTGTCGGTCTCCGGCGGCGTGGTCTCGGTGGTCTCGGTCGGGATCTCGATGGTCTCGGTGGTGTCGGTCTCGGCCGGCGTGGTCTGAGCCGGCTCGTTCGGCTTCAGCTCCTGACACTCGCTGTCGACGAGGCTCCAGAGGTTGTCGAAGCTCTCCTCCAGCGCGTCGCGCACGTCCGCATCCACGGAGCTGGGAAGCGAGTCGATGATCTTCCCGACCTCCGGCATGGTGTCCTCGAGGATGTCCTTGCAGGCGCCCTCGCTGCCATTGGCCAGGCGGTTCTCCGTCTCGTCGAGCCGGCCCAGCAGCGCGGTCGCCTGATCGGCCGGGATCGGGTCGCCCTTCTCGTCGTCGGAGCCGCAGCCGGCGGTCGCCAGGCAGGCGCCGAGCGCCAGCAGGAGGGATATGCGCTTGAGGGTGGTCACTGTCCGCTGTAGAGGCGCTCCGCGAGTACCCGGGGCAGCCCGGCCTCCTCGATCGCCGTGGCCGCCTCGTCGATCGGGTACTCGACCCGGCGCCAGGTGGCCTTCCACGACTCTGTGTCTAGCAGGAGCCAGGCCGCCCTTGGGTCACCGTCGCGCGGCTGGCCCACGCCACCCGGGTTCACGAGCCACTCCCCGGCCGACAGGTCGCGCTCCAAATCTGCGTCCGCTGTGGCCCCGGAGACCTGTCCGTCGTCCTCGCGGTGGAACCAGAGGGCCACGTGCGAGTGCCCGATCGCGGCCACGCGCCCGTCCATCAGGTCCATGCACTCGTCCGCCTGCCAGCCGGAGAGGACGTATTCCCAGACCGGGTCGCGAGGGCTGGCGTGGTAGAGCGCCGGCTCGCGCGCGGCGTCCGACGGCACCAGGCCCTTGAGATAGGCCATCGTCTCCTCCGCGATCGTCTCCTGGGTCCAGCGGGCCGCCGCTGCCGCGCTCGAGGAGAAGTCCGTGATCGGGATCTCGCCCGTGACCACGAGGTCGTGGTTGCCCGCGAGTGACAGGTTGCAGCGCTCGCGTGCGAGCGCCACGCAGTCGTCGGGCTGAGCGCCGTAGCCCACCAGGTCGCCCAGGCACCAGATTTCCTCGGCACCCTCGGAGTCCACGTCGTCGAGCACCGCCTCGAATGCGGGGCGGTTCCCGTGGACGTCTGAGAGCAGGGCAATTCGCATCTTGGAGGGCTTCTACAGTGTCGAGTGATGGGGCGTTCGCGGCTGCCGCTTGCGATCGCGGTGGCTGGGGCCGCCGCGGCTGCGGCAACTCTGCTGCTCCGGCCACGCAGCGGTCTGATCGAGCCCGCCCCGGTCGACGCCCAACAGTACTTCACGGCCTTTCAGCTCGACCGAGCAGAGGATTTTCGCAGCGTCCAGCGCCTTCTCGGGCTCGCGGGGCTGGGCGTGGGGTTCGCAACGCTCGGCGTGCTTGCGTGGCGCCCGCCGCGGCGGGTCCTTGACCGCCTCGAGGCGCGGCCGCTGCTGGGGGGCGCCGCTGCGGGGGCGGGCATATCCGTGCTGCTCGTGGTCACCGACCTCCCGATCCGCGCCTGGATGCGCGAGCGCTCGCTCGACGTGGGGCTTGCCACCCAGTCCTGGCCCGACTGGGCGGTCGACGTGGCCAAGGCAGCGGGCATCGGCGCCGTCGTGGCGGGCATCGGCGGTCTCGCTGCTGTGGCGCTGGTGCGGAGGTTCCCGCGCAACTGGTGGGCACCCGGGGCCGCGCTTGTGATCGCGTACGGCGTGGTCACGATCTGGCTCTATCCGATCCTGATCGACCCGATCTTCAACGACTTCGAGAAGCTGAAGCCCGGGCAGCTCCGCAGCGACGTGATGGAGCTGGCGGACCGCGCCGGAGTGGACGTGGGGGAGGTCTATCGCGTGGACGCGAGCCGCCGGACTCGGGCCGCGAACGCGTACGTGATCGGGCTCGGCCACAGCAAGCGGGTGGTGCTATACGACAACCTGATCCACGGCTTCCCGCGCGACGAGGTGCGGTTGGTGGTGGCGCACGAGCTCGGGCACCAGAAGCACAACGATCTCCTGCGCGGCCTCGCGTGGCTGGCGCTGGTGGCACCCGCCGGGACGTTCCTGGGGCAGGCGCTTGCCGAGCGCTTCGGCCGCCGGGAGCGCCTCGGCGACCCGCGCAGGCGGCCCGGCCCGTCCGCGCTGCCGGCCATCGCGCTCGCTGTCGCCCTCGCGGGGTTCGCGCTCGGCTTGGCGTCGAACGCGCTCTCGCGTCCGGTCGAGGCACGGGCGGACTCGTTTGCCCTCGACCTGACCCGCGACCCGGCCGACTTCATCAAGTTCGAGCGCCGCATTTCGATCCGCAACGTCGGCGACCCCGACCCCCCGGAGCTCTACCACGTGCTCTTCGACACCCATCCGACCACGCTCGAGCGGATCGGGTTCGGAGTGGCATGGGATGAGCAGCACTAGCCAGTAGGCTGCCGCCGCCCGTGTCCCGTCGCGCCCTGATCGAGCGGGTTGTCCGCGAGCTCGCCTCCTACGAGCGCCCGTCCGCCTCGGAGGGCGAGCGGCGCGCGGCGGAGTGGCTCGCGGAGGAGCTCCGCGCGGCCGGCTGTCGCGAGGTCAGGGTGGAGGAGGAGCGCGCCCACGGCGGCTACTGGTGGCCGCTCGGGCTGCTGAACGCCGCCTCCGCGCTCGCGGCGCTGCGCGGCCGCCGCCTGGCCGCGCTCGTGGGCGCGGTCGCGGCGGCCGCGGTGTACGACGACGTGAGCGGTGGCCGGCTCTGGTTTCGCCGCCGGACGCTGCCGCACCGCCCCACCTGGAACGTCGTGGCCGAGGCGGGCGACCCCCACGCGCCCCGCACGGTCGTGTTCATGGCCCACCACGACGCCGCGCACACCGGGCTCGTCTTCCACCCGGCCCTGCCGCTCATCGGGATGAAGCTCGCGCCGAGGCTCCACGAGCGGGCGAACCAGAGCATCCCGATCATCTTCGGGGTCTTCCTGGGTCCGCTCCAGCTCGCCCTCTGGGGGCTGCTCGGCCGCCGCTGGCTGAAGGTCGCGGGTATGTCCTTCTCGCTCGGCGCGAGCGCGTCCATGGCGAACATCGGCGCCAGCCGCGTCGTCCCGGGCGCGAACGACAACCTCAGCTCCGTCGGCGCGCTGGTCGCGCTGGCTAACGAGCTCTCCGAGCAGCCGCCGAACGGAGTGCGCGTGATCATGCTCTCGACCGGCTCCGAGGAGGGCTTCATGGAGGGCATGCAGGCGTTCGGGCGCCGCCACTTCCACGAGCTCGACCGAGCGACCACCGAGTTCGTCTGCCTCGAGTGCGTCGGATCGCCGTACCTGTGCGTGGTAGAGGGCGAGGGGATGCTCCGCATGCGCTATTACCCGCAGTCGTCGCGCGAGGCCCTCGCTCGCGCCGGTGCCGAGGCGGGGGTCGAGCTGCTCCGCGGCCTGCGCACGGTGGCCGCCACGGATGCGCTGATAGCACTGCGCGCCGGCTATCCGACCTGCACGCTCGGTGGCATCAACGAAACCAAGTTTCCCGCCGAATACCACTGGCCCTCCGATACTCCGGACAACCTCGACTGGTCGAGCATCGAAGCTGCCGTCGAGCTCTGTCGCCGCTACCTGAGCGGCTAGTCCGGAGGCTGCTCGCGGTCGCCGAACTCGGGCAGGTCGCGAATGCCCTCGCGCGTCCGCCACTTGGAGAAGTTGTCCTCCATGGCGTCGATCAGCTCGCGCATGAAGCGCGGCGAGAGGTTCACCCTCGAGACGACCACGCCGGGCACCTCGCCCTCCTCGACCTCGTGGTCCACGCGCGCGAACGTGATCGTGAACTCATAGTCCGAGTGCGAGACGTTCGCGAAGTTGGCGTAGTGGCCCGCCATCGTCTCAGGATCGGTGTGGATGTTGAAATGGCGCTCGCCGTCCTCTGGCACGCGCGTAGTATCGCACCCGCCCATGCGGATCTCGGTGATTGCGGTGGGGCGCCTGCGGCCGCCCTTCCAGGACGACGTGGAGCACTACCGCAAGCTGCTCGCGGGTCTCGCGCGCGTCGAGTTGATCGAGGTACGCGAGGAGGAGAAGGTGCCGCCGCGCATTCCGGAGCGCGCGCATCTCGTCCTGCTCGCCAGCGACGGCCGGGAGTTCGACTCGATCGAGTTCAGCAAATGGCTCGAGGAGCGCCGGCAGGAGGGGCTCGACCTCTGCTTCGTGATCGGCGGTCCGCGCGGGCTCGACCTCGAGCGGTGTGACACGCGGCTGTCGCTCGGGCGCATCACGCTGCCGCACCAGCTCGCCCGGGTGGTGCTGCTCGAGCAGGTCTACCGGGCCCACAAGATCCTCGCTCGCGAGCCGTATCACTATTAGTAGTGGCAATGGACCCCGTCGCCCACCTGACCACCGCCGTCGAGGAGACCGCCGCCGACCTCGCGGGGAACGGCCGACGCGCTGGTCTGAAGCTGGACCGCCCGCCCCGGCCCGACTTCGGCGATTACTCGACGAACGCGGCGATGCTCCTCGCGCCGACCATGGGCGAGGCGCCGCGGGCGATCGCGGAGAAGCTGGGCGAGCGCCTCGGTGAGCGGCTCGGCGAGACCGTCGAACGCGTGGAGATCGCGGGTCCCGGCTTCCTCAACCTGTTCATGGCGGACAGCTGGTACCTCGACACGCTCGCCACGCTCCTGGAGGCGGGCGAGGACTACGGGGCGGGCTCAGGCGGCGAGCACGTGAACCTCGAGTTCGTGAGCGCGAACCCGACCGGGCCGATGACGATCGCGTCGGCGCGGCATGCGGCGTACGGCGACGCCGTGGCGCGCATCCTCGAGCGGGCCGGCCACCGGGTCGAGCGCGAGTACTACGTGAACGACGCGGGAAGCCAGGTGCGCCGCTTCGGAGAGTCGATCCAGGCACGGGCGCGCGGCGAGGAGCCGCCCGAGGACGGCTACCACGGCGACTACGTGCGCGAGCTCGCCGACCGCGTCGACGGGGCGGCGGACGCCGATCCCGACGAGCTCGCCCTCCGGGGCATCGAGCTGATGCTCGAGGACGTGCGCGCCTCGCTGGAGCGCTTCCGGGTGCGGATGGACCACTTCTTCTCCGAGCGCACGCTGCACGCGTCGGGTGCGATCGAGGCGGCGCTCGAGCGGCTCAACACCTACGAGCACGACGGCGCGCTGTGGCTGCGCACGACCGCGTACGGCACCGACAAGGACAGCGTCCTGCGGCGCTCGAACGGCGACTGGACTTACTTCGCCTCGGACATCGCCTACCACCTGCACAAGGTGGGGCGCGAGTACGACCGGGCGATCGACGTCTGGGGCGCGGACCACCATGGGCATATCGCCCGGATGCGCGCGGCGTGGCAGGCGCTCGGCGGCGACCCCGACAGGTTCGAGGTCGTGCTGATGCAGCTCGTGAACCTCACGGAGCACGGCGAGCGTGTGAAGATGTCGAAGCGTGCGGGTGCGATCGAGACGCTGGACGACCTGCTCGACGACATCGGCGTGGACGCCGCGCGCTGGTTCTTGACCTCGCGCAGCCACGACACCACGCTCGACCTCGACCTCGAGCTGGCGCGCAGCCAGTCGCAGGACAACCCGGTCTACTACGTCCAGTACGCCCACGCCCGGATTGCGTCGATCCTGCGAAAGGCGGGGGAGGAGCGGGTGCGGGATGCGCTCGCCGCGGACCTGCGCGCGAGCTCGGAGGAGTTTCATCCCTCGGCTCGGGCGCTCGTGAAGCGGCTGCTGGAGCTGCCCGCGGAGGTCCGCGACGCAGCGGAGCGCCGCGCGCCGCACCGCATCACCACCTACGCCACCGAGACGGCCCAGGACTTCTCGGCCTTCTACCGCGACTGCCGCGTGGTCGGAGCCGCCGAGGAGGGCGGCGACGAGGACGTGCGGATCGCGATCGCCGTGCTCACGAAGCGCGTGCTGGCGCAGTCTCTGGACCTGCTCGGGGTCGAGGCGCCGGAGCAGATGTGAGGGTCCGACTCGGCCTTGCCCTGGCGCTTGGCGCCACGCTGTGGAGCGCTGCACCCGCTGCGGCGCTCGACCGCTACATCCCGGTGAAGGCCCCGCCGGGGGCCGGCCCGGCGAAGTACGACCGCGTCTTCGTGCAGCAGCTCGGACCCTCGAGGGCTCGGAACGTGCTCGTGCTGGTGCCCGGCCAAAACGCCGGAGCGGGCGCGATAACGCCGGTGGCGCGCCAGATCGTCAGGCGAGTGCGGCGGACGCAGGTGTGGATCGTCGACCGGCGCGAGCAGGCCCTGGAGGACACGACGGCCTTCGCGTCAGGCGACCCGCAGCGGGCGCAGGACTACTACCTCGGCTTCCGCTACCGGCGCGTCCTCGGCGAGGACGCGAAGTTCGTGGCCGACTGGGGCCTCAGGCGCCAGCTCGGTGACCTGCGCCGCGTGATCCGCCTGGCGCGAGCGGGCGGACGCAGGGTGATCCTCGGGGGCCACTCGGCCGGAGCGTCGACCGCGGTCGCCTACGCGGCCTGGGACTTCGGCGGGCGTCCGGGCTACCGCGATCTCTACGGCCTGGTGCTGATCGACGGCGGCCTGCTCGGCAGCTTCAGGTCGGCAGACCTCAGGCGCGCGAAGCGAGCGCTCGCCGCCATACGCCGCGGCGCCGTCTTCAACGACATCCTCGGGCTCGGCATCCCCGAGATCAACGGCATCTTTGCCCAGCTGGGTGCGCTCTGGGCCTACAAGCGGCCGGACGAGCCGTCGGTGCTCCAGCAGTACCCGGCGCTGCCGGACGCGGTGAAGCCCGAGGTCCGCGTCACGAACGAGGGGCTGCTCGGCTTCGCGTTCGACGTGACGACGTCGCCGGAGTTCCTGTCGATCCTCCACGTCCGAGCCGGCCGCCTGGCCACCAGCGGCGATCCGCGCGGTTGGGTGGACGGCGAGCTCACTCCCCTCCGTGCGCTCGCGAAAGCGTGGGCGGTCCACTCGCCGAACGCGACCGAGTGGTACTACCCGCGGCGGCTCCGGCTCGACATCGACGCCGCGAGCTCGCTGCGGCAGACGGCTGCGGCCCGCTTCCTCGGCCTGCGGCTGTTGCACGGCCGCCGGATCGACCTGCCGCTGTACGCGTTCAGCACCGCGCTCACCCACGGCGGCGTGGCGCGCGGAGCGAGGAGGCTCGTGCGGCGGTCGAGGATCAAGGCGGCCACCATCGTCGACGATCGGCGCACGAGGCACCTGGACCCGCTCTCGGCGGCACCGTCGCGGAACCACTTCCTGAAGTCGGTCGTCCCCTTCCTCAGACGGCATACGCGCCAGCCGCCGCGGCCCGCGGCTACAGCTCGCTGAAGAAGTTCACGTTCAGGTCGTCCATCACGCGCAGCGCCTCGGCGTTCAGGCGGGTGAGCTCGTTCGTGTAGAGGAGCACGCCCATGACGATCAGGATCACGCCCGACACCAGAGTGATGGCCGTGTAGTGGTCGCGGAAGAACTTGAAGACGCCCGAGAAGGTCGAGAAGGCGAGCGCGCTCAGGATGAACGGCACCGCGAGGCCGAGCGCGTAGAAGGCGAGCAGCACGCCGCCCTTACCGACGGTCGACTCGCTCGAGGCCGCGGTGAGGATCGCCCCGAGCGTTGGCCCGGTGCAGGGCAGCCACGCCACCGCGAACGCCAGGCCGGCGATGATCGGGCCGCCGGTGTGGGCGCGCCGCATGAGCTCCTCCGGGCGCCACTCGCGGTTCAGCTTCGGCACGAAGAGGGTCGCGATGAAGAGGGCGCCGAGCAGAGCGATCACCACGCCTGAGATCTGGCGCAGGACCGCGCGGTGGTCCTGGAGCGTCTGGCCGAGGCCGGTGGCGGTCATGCCGAGCGCCACGAACATCGCCGTGAAGGCGAGGCAGAAGAGCAGCGCCGGGCCGAGCACCTGGCGGCGCCCGCGGCCCTCCTGGATGTCGGCGAACGAGACGCCGGAGATGGTGGAGAGGTAGCCCGGCACCAGCGGCAGCACGCACGGCGACACGAACGAGATGAAGCCGACCGCGAACGCGGCGAAGACGGTGGCGTCTACCGACTCCTGGGCGATCACAGGTCGTAGCGCTCCATGTCGTCGTCGAGTCGCGAGCCGTCCGCGCCGGCGAGGCTGGTGGCGCCGCGTCCCCCCGGACCGCCGCCCCGGCGCCGCCAGCGAACCACGGCGAAGGCGATCCCGCCGGCCGCCAGCACGAGGCCGAGCGCGGGGATCACGTACACGAGCGCGTCGCCGAGGTCGTCGTCACCCTGGTCCCCGGGGAGGGCGAGCACGCTGTCGCCGAACTCCGCCACCAGCGCCTGCTTCACCTCGTCCTTCGACTTGCAGCGCGCGATCAGCCGCTCGATGTACGCCCGCTCACGCTGTGCCTGCGGCGCCTCGCTTGCCAGGCCGAGCGGCGTGCCGCACACCGGGCACATCACCTCGTCCTCGATGTCGCCGAGCGTGGTCTTCGGGCACTCCTGCGCCGCGGCCGCGGCCGGGACCGCCAGCAGCGCCAGTACCGCGAGCAGCGCGACGCGTCTCACAGCAGCGGCCCAACTTCCGTTCGCATGAACTCCTCGTCGACCGGTCCACGGCGCACGGCGGTGATCCGGCCCTCCCGGTCGATTACGAACGTCTCGGGGTACTGCACCACGCCGAAGGTCTCGATGCCGTGGCCGTCCTTGTCCTTCAGCATCGGGTAGCTGAGGCCGTACTCGTCGATGAAGTCCTGGGCGTCCTCGGTGATGTCGAGCATGTCCACGCCGAGCACCGTCGCGTCCCTCGCGGAGATCCGCTGGTGCCAGCGCTCGAGCAGCGGCGACTCGGCCCTGCACGGCTTGCACCACGA